>CAYWLE010000059.1:0-9973 GCA_964458825.1 uncultured Oscillospiraceae bacterium
GTATGGATACGTCCAGCGCGGATATCGGCTCATAGCACACGATGAACTCCGGATCCAGCGCAAGTGCGCGGGCAATGCCGATTCTCTGGCGCTGACCGCCGGAAAACTCGTGGGGGTAGCGGCGGATGTGGTCGGGCTTGAGCCCCACGATCTCCATAAGCTCCTGCACCCGCCGGGTCTGCTGGCTCTCGTCGCAGAGCCTGTAGATCTTCATCGGCTCGGAGATCAACTCGCCCACGGTAAAGCGGGGGTTCAGCGATGCATAGGGATCCTGAAAGATCATCTGCATCCGGCGGCGGTAGGGCTGCATTTCCCTGCGGCTGAGGCTGGTTATGTCCTCGCCATCCAGCAGGATGCGCCCGGCGTCCGGCTCGTATACCTTGAGTATGGTGCGGCCCAGCGTGCTCTTTCCGCAGCCGGATTCGCCAACCAGACCCAGCGTTTCGCCGCGCCTGATTTCCAGCGTCACGCCGTTTACCGCGTGAACCACGCCCCTTTTGCCGAAGGCGCCGGTCTTTACTTGGAAGCGCTTTTCTAAGTTTTCCACCCGCAGCATGACGTCAGACATGTGCATCACCCCTCATTTCATCCTGCCGGGCTACAATTTCCCGCGCCTGAGCCTTGCAGTAGAGCCAGCAGCCTGCACAGTGGCTGGGGCTGAAGGCGGTTTCGGCGGGCAGGTAATCCTTGCATATCCGCATGGCGTCGGGACAGCGGCTGGCAAAGGGACAGCCCGCGTTGATGCGCAATAGATCCGGCGGCGAGCCGGGGATGGAGCTCAGCTCGCTGCGGGCAAAGCTGCCGTCCTCCTGTGGCTGTCGCCGGGCGATGCTGCCCAGCAGCCCCCGCGTGTAGGGGTGCTTTGCCTCGTAGAATATCTCGTCCGTGGAGCCGCTCTCCACGATCCTGCCGCCATAGAGGATGCATATGCGGTCGCAAAGCGAGGCAACCACGCCAAGATCATGGGTAATCATGATAACGGAGGTGCCGTCCTCCCGGGCGCGCCTGCGGATCAGCTCCAGTATCTGTGCCTGCACGGTCACGTCCAGCGCCGTGGTTGGTTCGTCGGCAATGAGCAGCTCCGGGTTGCAGGCGAGCGCCGTGGCGATGATGATGCGCTGGCGCATGCCGCCGGAGAACTCATAGGGATACTGCTTCATCCGCTGCTCCGGCGATGGTATGCCAACCAGCCGCAATAGCTCTATGCCCCGCTTCCAAGCCTCCTGACGGGAGCATTTGGTATGCTCGATCATGCCCTCGGTGAGCTGCGTGCCGATGGTGAGCACGGGGTTCATGTAGGTCATGGGATCCTGAAAGATCATGCTGATCCGGTTGCCCCGTATGCCGCGCAGCATATTTTCATGCTGCCTGCGCTCGCTGCGGGTGGATAGTCCCGCAGGGGAAAGCTCCTTTCCCTCAAAGGCGATGCTGCCGCGCTCCACACGGCCGTTCTTGGCGATCAAACCAAGGCAGGACATGACGCTCACGCTCTTGCCCGAGCCGCTCTCGCCCACAAAGCCCAGTATCTCGCCCCTGTCCACATGGAAGCTCACATCGCGCACTGCGCGCACCCTGCCCTGCCGGGTATCAAAGGATACGCACAGGTCTTTTACATCCAGCAATCGTTCAGCCATCAGCGTTTACCTCTCGGATTGAGTGCCGTTTCCAGTCCCTCGCCGATGAAGTTGAGGGAGAATATCACGATGCAGATCACCAGCACCGGCCATACCATCTGCATGGGGAATACGGTCATGAGCATCTTTGCATCCTGTGCCAGCGTGCCCAAGCTGGCCATCGGCGCGGAAATGCCGATGCCGATGAAGCTCAAAAAGGCTTCGGTGAATATCGCCTGCGGGATCATCAGCGTGACGGTCACGATCATCGGGCCGAGGCTATTGAGCAGCAGGTGGCGAAAGAGGATGCGCCGCCTGCCCGCGCCAATTACGAAGGCGGCCACGGCAAACTCCTGCTCCTTGAGGGTCATCACCTGCGAGCGCACGATGCGCGCCATGTTGATCCAGCCGTTTACGCATATGCCCAGCATCACGCTGTAGATATTGGAGCCGAAGATCAGCATCAGCAGTATCATGTAGATCATGGCAGGCACGGCATAGATCACGTCCACGATGCGCATCATTACCATATCCACGCGCCCGCCCACATAGCCGGCGATGCTGCCGTAGAGCACGCCAATGAGCAGGTTGAGCGCCGTGGAGGCAAAGCCAACCAGCAGGCTGACCCGTGCGCCATAGAGCACGCGGGTGAAGATATCGCGGCCCAGCTGATCGGTGCCGAACCAGTGGGCGGCGCTGCTGGGCAGGTTGCGGCTCATGGCGTCCATGCCGTCATAGGGATAGGGGGAGAGCATCGGGCCGAATATGGCTGCCAGCAGTATGATCACCAGCAGGATCAGCCCCGCCAGCGCCAGCCGGTTGCGGGAGAAGCTCCCCCACACGTTCCGGGCAAAGGAGCGGCTATCCATCGCGGCAAACTCCGCATCGCGCTCATCAGCGGGCAACGGTTCAAAGTATTCTTCAGGCTTCAGCATAGCTTTGTTTCTTTCTTAATGTACTTGATTTTCTTTACTCCGTCAGCTTGATCCGGGGATCGATCAGCGCGCACAGCAGGTCGGCAACCAAGTTGCACAGTATGATCAGCGCGCCGAAGAAGATGGTAAGCCCCATCACCACCGTGTAATCGCGGTTGGATACGGCGGTCACAAATTCGCGGCCGATGCCGGGTATGGTGAATATGGTTTCCACCACGAAGCTGCCCGTGAGCAGGAAGGCAACCATCGGGCCTGCGGTGGTGATCACCGGCAGCATGGCGTTTTTCAGCACATGAACCGCCACGATCCGCCCTGCCCTGATGCCCTTGGCGCGCGCCATCACCACATAGTCCTGCTGCATAGCCTCGCTATAGCTGGTCTTAACCAAGCGGGAAATCTGCGCGATGGGGTACACCGCCAGCGTGACCACCGGCAGAACATAGTGCAGCGGCGAGCCAAGACCCAGTATGGGAAACCAGCCAAGCTTCACGCCGAAGACCAGCATTAGCACCAGTGCCAGCACGTAGTTTGGCACGCTGATGCCCAGCGTGGTGAAGGTGAGAATCGAGCCGCGCACAAACTCGCGCCCGGTGACGGCCATCCATATGCCGATTACCGTGCCCAGCACCAGCGCCAGCAGGAAGGCAAGACCGCCGATCTTCATGGTGGCGGGAGCCTCCAGCAGGATTAACTCGCTCACCTGCACGCCGGACTTCTTATAGGAAATGCCGAAATCGCCCCGCAGCAGGGAGGCAATGTACTTTGCCAGCTGCTCCGGCAGGGGTCTGTCCAGCCCGTAGTGACGCATCATTTCCTCCTGGTTGGCGGGGGTGAGGTTGGCGATGTCGAAGGGGTTGCCCGGCATCAGCCGAACCAGCAGGAAGGTGATCACGATCAGCGCCAGCAGCGTGATTATGCCTATGCCGACGCGCTTTGCCGTGTATTTCAGCATGAGGCATCATCCTCCGGCTGCCGCACGGGCACAAATTTTGCTTGGTTCATCAGCGGGTGGCTCAGCGTGATCGCACCCTTTACCGGGCATACCATCACGCAGCTGCCGCAGTAATAGCATTCGCCGGGATAGAGCACGATGGGCGGCCTGCCCTTTTCAGGATTGGGAATGAAGATATCCACCTGACAGATATTCATGCAGCGGTTGCATCCGAGGCACTTATCCTCGTCAAAGTGGATGGGCCGCGCGCTGGCGGGTATCCGCACGGCGGTGAGCTTAATATTTTCGAGCCTATCCTGCCCGCCGGAGCAGCCTTCCATGGCGGTCATGCCTTCGGCATCCATATTGTTTATCGTAGCCATTTTTTCACCTGTTTCCATATTTGGCAGCGCGGGTCTGAATGTAATCGCCGTTGCGCCGGATGTATTCTTCCTCGATATCGCCATAGTAGCGCGGAGCTACCTCTCCGCGAACCACCCTGCCATCCTCCTGCCGGATGGTGATGAACTTTTTGTCCTCGGCTGGATCCATCTCCGGGTAGTCGCTGCGGGTAAAGCAGAGCGGCTTGGAGGAGGACTTGCGCAGCAGGCAGGCGTTCAGGATCAGCGTCGCCACATCCAGAATATCCATCACCTCATGGGTGCGCATCAGCTCGTGGGGGTTGCAGCAGCTCAGCTTCGGCACGGCGCTCTGGCGGTAGCTCTCCAGCAGGTCAAGACCCTCGCACAGCAGATCGTCGCACTTGACCTCGCCGCAGTAGTTCTGCATGCACTTGCTGATGGCCATGTTCAGCTCGCGCCAGTCCATGCCGTCCTCCACATACATCGGCGCGTACAGGCGCTGCTGCTCCCGGTCGATATCTGCGGGGTCAGGTTCGGTAAGGGCAATGTCCTGCGTCCATTTGGCTGCCTTGCGGCCGGCATAGTAGCCCGTGGCGCAGGCAAAGCCACAGCAGTCGGAGGCAAAGAGCTGGTCGCCGGCGGCGTAGATGCCGTCGATGTTGGTCTTTAGATCCCAGTCATGCATGATGCCGCCCGGCGCGCCGAAGAGCTGCCGCTCCTGCCCGAGGAAGGCGGCGGACTGCCAGCCGGTTCCGTAGCTTTGCAGCATGTGCCGGCTGGGGTCGAAGCCGCGCTGGGTGTAGTTTTCCAGTATTGGTATCTTGGTTTTGCCTTCCTCGCCAACCATCATGCCCCAGATTACCTTGCGCTCCATCTCCGGCATGCGGGAGAGATCGGCATAGAAGGGCAGCTTGTAGCCCCGGCGCATCAGCTCGTCAAAGGGAAGGGTTTCCGGACCGCGATATTCATACTTCGCCTCGTCGATCACGCCGCCCTTCAGGAAAAACTTCTGCCCCGGCGCAGGATAGTAGCGCTCGGACACGGTCTTTAGCTCCCTGCCGTCGCGATCCACATAGGGCAGCTCCACGCCACGGGCATCCACCATCGTGGCGGCATACCATGTGTTGTGGTTGTTGCCCGCGCCATAGGGCGGGAAGCTGCGGCCGGCGGCGGAGAACTCCCCGCGCACCGATTTCTCCATCATCGTAAATTCCACGCCGGCGCGCCAGCCCATGGCATGTCCGCTGCCGATGGATTGGGTGGGGCGGAACTCGCACAGACCAACCAGATCGGGGTTGAACAGCCACACCCGGGCGGGCCGGGACATGGTCAGCACCGTGGCCTTTGCCTTGAATATCATCAGCCTGCCGGTGCGCACGTTCATGCCAACCGCGCCTATGCCCCGCTTCTTGCCGTCCACCATGGCGGTCAGCAGTGCGGTTGCCTCAGTGCGGTCGCATATCTTCACACCCAGCCGCTTCAGCTCCTTATACAGCGCAGGCTTGAAGGTGGAGCCCCACACGCGCAGGGTAAATTTGTTGGCATAGTCGTAGGCGAACATCAGCCCGGTCTTTTCATCACGGAACTCCGCGCCGGCAAACGCACCCTCGCTGTCGCGCACCTTGCCGCCGAAATCCTCCAGATCCAGCAGCCGATCATAGCCCTCGCGGCACTCGATATAGTGGGCGATGCCGTTGGAATATTCGTCCTGCTCCTCGATGTAGGCCTCGGCGATTTCCTTCGGCGTGACCTTCGAGCAGGGGTTGGAGCAGGCGGATTCCCAGTGGTCAAAGCCACTGCCTGCGGAGCCGCTGCGCTCCGTGGCTCCCTTCTCCACCAGCACCACCTTTTTTCCCTCCCGCGCCGCAGCGATGGCGGCAAAGCAGCCAGCCAAGCCGCCGCCCAGCACCAGCACGTCGCTCTCGATCGTCTCCCGCACGCCAAATTCATTTGCGTAGGGCCAGTCATACACGTTCTTCATGCCTGTCTTTTCTCCGATAAACTCTGTTTTGGAAAGGGCGTTCTGCCGCCCATCCATATGCTACCTATTGTATCACAAATCTGTTATAATGCAATACTTATCACAATAAAAAGTTTTAATCAATCAGAACGTCGATAAAACCTGCAAACCTATTGACATTTTCCCCCTTCTGAAGGAAAATAGAATGCATAGAAATGCAAGCAGCGAGCTTAGCTGATCGAAAGGATGCAGCGATGATCCATCAGAAGATACATTATTTCATCACGCTGGCGGAGTGCCTGAGCTTTACCCAGACCGCCGCCCACTACAGCGTGTCGCAGACGGCCATCAGCCAGTATATCTCCGCGCTGGAGGATCGCCTCGGCGTGCGCCTGTTCTACCGCAGCCAGCGCGCCGTGGAGCTTACGGAGGCGGGCAAATATTATTATGCACAGGTCACCCGCATACTGAGCCAGTATGATGAAGCGCTGGTGCAGACCCGAGCCATTGCCCATGGCTACACGGGCAGCCTGAAGGTTGGCGTGGGCGTGTATGAATACTGCTCCACCGAGGGCTTCTTTTCCGCCTTCCTAACCAGCCATCCAGAGATCAAGGTGGATATCATGCAGTATCCCTATACCGAGCTTACCGAAAAGCTGCGGACGGGGGAGCTAAACCTCATCATTGGCGACGCGCTGTGCGAGAGCGCCTTCGGGCAGACCACGCTGCGCTCCCGAACCCTCTTCACCTCGCCAAACTATATCGTTGCCCTGCCGGAGGTGGCGCAGAAATATGATGGCGATGTGCAGCGCATGCTCACCAACGAATGCCTCATCACCACCTGCGAAAACGGCGGTCCATCCTCGTTGCAAATGCTGCGGGAGCTGTGTCAGGCGGAGTTTGGCATCGTGCCAGCCAACATCAGCCAGACCAACACGCTGGATGCCCAGCTGATGCTGGTGCGCGCCCGCCACGGCGTGGCGATGGTGCCGGGCTTTATTGTGGATCATCAGGGCGCGGGGCTTGTGCGCTTCGAGCTGCCCAGCGGCAGGGACATATGCTATAAGCTCATGTGCATGAAAAACAGCAAGAATCCCGCCGTGCAAACCTTTTTTGATTTTGTATAATTTGATTTTGTATAGGCAGTAAAAAACGTCCGCCGCATTTCCCCTCCATATAAAGCAGTAGAGCCTTGGATGGAATGCGGCGGACGCTGCATTTTTTATATTATATTTGATTCATCCCAGATGCATTATGTTCAGCAGGATCAGCCACGCCAGCCCGTAGTAGGCAACCACGGCAACCAGATCGTTCACCGTGGTGATCAGCGGCCCGGAAGCCACGGCAGGATCCACGCCCACCCGCTTGAAGAACAGCGGGATCAGCGTGCCGGACAGCGAGGATATCACCATCGCCAGCACCATCGCCGTGCCCAGACAGCCCGACACCGCGAAGGCAAATAGCGGCGCATTGCCCTTCAGGCAGAGGTATGCGCCGATGGCTGCAAAGGAGAGCAGACCCAGTATGCCGCCGTTGAGCAGGCCGATGCGGGTCTCCTTCCAAACCAGAGCAGCCTTGTGCCTGCGACCGAGATGGGTATCCATCAGCACGCGGATGGCAACCGCCAGCGATTGGGTGCCCACGTTGCCCGCCATATCCAGTATCAGCGACTGGAAGCACATGATGACCGGCAGCTGCGCCACGATGGCTTCAAACAGCCCCACCGTCGCCGATACGCCCAGCCCCATCAGCAGCAGTATGCACAGCCAGGGGATGCGCTTTTTCACGCTCTGCCCCACAGATTCGTTCAGATCCTCCTCCGAGGACAGGCCGGCCAGCTTCGCATAATCCTCGTTCAGCTCGTCGCCAATGATCTCCATGAAGTCCTGCGCCGTCACCACGCCGATCAGCTTGCTGTGCTCGTCCAGCACGGGTATGGACGCCTCGGAATACTCCTTGAAGAAGGGTATGCAGTCCTCCACGGTCGCCTTTGCATAGAGGTAGGGGTAGGATTGGGTGGTTATATCGGAAAGCGGTGTGCCCTCCCGAGCGATGATCAGATCCTTCAGGTCGATGGCTCCGCAGAAGGTTTTGTCCTCGTCTACCAGATAGAGTATGGATATGTTGTCGTTCTCCGCCGCCTGCCGCACCAGCTCGCTCATGGCTTCCTTCACCGTGGCCGTGTCCGGCAGTTCGATGTAGTTGGTGGACATACGGCTGCCGATCTCGTCCGCATCAAAGGAACGCAGCAGGCTGATCTCCCGCCGAACCTCCGGCTCCACAAGCTCCAGCAGGGAGGAGCGCTCCTCCTTGGGCAGCTGCTGCAATAGCTCCGCAGCCTCGCCAGCCTCCATATAGCCAAGCACGCCTGCCTTCTGGCGTATGCCCAGCAGATCGAAGTATGCCTTATTGTTCTCGGCATACTCCAGTACCACGGCGATCATCTTCAGCGGCAGCACCCGCATAAGCCGCAGCCGCTCCTCACGGCTGAGCTGGGGCAGGGTCAGTGCAATGTCCTTCTCGTGGAAGGCGCACAGCTCCTCCTGCATGCGCTTGGGTGCATGGTTGCTTCGAATGATGGCGGCGATTTCATTGCAGAAATCCGGGAATACGGCGGGGTTAACCAAATTGACGTTTCTGTTCATTGCTTATGCCTCCTTTACACAAAGTGGTAAGGACGGCACAGAGCAGCCTGTGCAGGCAAAGTGGACATAAAAAGACCATTGCACGCAACAAGCATTGCCCTGCACCGCCAATATTGACGTGTGTAGAGCTGCATTGAAACAAACAATGGCGTCCTTATATGGGCAAAGAAATATGATCAGAACATGAACGGCATGCGGCTGCACGTCATCTGACATAAAGCTATTCTCCTGCCCCTAAGGCAAGCCAACTGCGTCTGTTTATAACTGCAACTGCTACTGTCCATGCTCTCACCTCACATTTCTTCTGCTTTTCTGAATTTGAACCGACTAGATATGAACCAGCCAGAGCAGCCTTGCTTCGGCAACCAAGCCGCCAGCCACCCCAGTCTGCTCCCATTATACCGCATTTCCTCCGGCTTTACAAGCATGAATTGCTGTAAAGACCTGCATACAAAAATAATCATCCCCCGACGAAGCTGGGGATGATTATTAGAAAGATTGGAAATTGAGCAATTCGGGTACAATTTGGGCACAATTCGTGAAACATTTGGGAACATAGAGCAACTTTGCTACAAACCAAAGCAAACCATAGCAAAATCAGCGTATTTCCTGCTCCAATTCATCAAAGATGGGTGCGGAAAAGAATTCACCGAGGGTCATATCAAGCCCGTCGCAGAGTTTTTTAATCACATTGATGGTAATTTCCTTGCGGCGCGCGTCCAGCATACTATACACCGTGGAGGGCGTGATGCCGGACAGGTTCGCCAGTTCGTTTGCCCGCATATTCCTCTCTTTCAATATCTCCATAAACCGCGCCACAACCGCTTCTTTTACGTTCATTTTCTATCACCTCTTAAAAAATGATAGAAAAATTATCGCAGAAGCGTAAACGCACTTGCGTAATTATGGGAAATGTTTTATAATGCATGCATAAACGCAGTTGCGTAATAACGGATGAAAGGGGTATGCCTAGCCAAATAAGGAATCACTAGAAGCGAGACGTGGGTTGAAGAAGGAAGATGTGAATTGAAGAAGGAAGATGTGAATTGAAGAAGGAAGGGAATACTCTATGAAGATAATGGGATAATGAATCAACCGCACCATAGACCTTCACGGGGCGTCTCCACACATCTTCCGGCACTCATACGCAACTCTGCTGAACGATGCAGGAGCCTCCGTAAAGACCATACAGAGCATCATAGGGCACTCTGACGTTCAGACCACCATCAACCGCTACGTCCATTCCAGAGATGAAAAGAAGCAGGAAGCAGTGCAAAGTGTAAACGAAATGCTGGTGGTTCGGGGAAAGCAATACTGAACTTCATGTTCATAATATTGAGGTTTTTGCAATTTTGTGCCACTTCGGGAGGTTGGAGAAGGCGTATGAAGTTAGGTTTAAGATGAAGATGCTGGTTTTTAGTTAAAAATGAACAAAAAAGAAACCGTCCACGTTTTTCAACTTGAACGGTTTGTGTTGGTACCGGCGATCGGATTCGAACCAATGACACTCCGGGTATGAACCGAATG
>CAYWLE010000060.1:0-9902 GCA_964458825.1 uncultured Oscillospiraceae bacterium
TTCATCCGCTCATTGTATCTTCTTTATCCTATTTGTGCGCATCTCTGCTCCCTCAAGCCCATGCCGAGCCAAGCCAAGCCAAAACCCATTTAAGACCAACCGCAGACCAATGCCTCACTTCCCTTTTTCCATGCCCTGCCGCCAGCCCACAGGATGAATCACATGCTCCTCCCGCGGGTTGATGGCGTTCAGACTCTCCTCCGCCATCAGACTCGCACGACCGATGGCATAGTGACCAAAGCGCCGCCGGATGTCCTCCACAGCCTCCTCCAGATCATATCTGCGGGCGCTGTCCACATCCGGAAACATGCTCAGCTGCTCCTCCCCATCCCTGCATTCCAGCGCTGAAACGCTCACGCCTAGGCTGCGGATCGGTCTCTCCCAGCTGTATCTGCTCTGGAACAGCCCCTGTGCGCAGCTGGCGATCTCGTTGGAAAGCGCTGTGGAGCGAGGCAGCCGCCGCTGGGTCGTGAAGCGGTTGAGCTCGCAGTCCCGCACGTACAGCGTGACCACGCTCCCCCGCAGCGCCTGCGCCCGAAGCCGCTCCGCTACGCTCTCCGCCAGCAGCAGAAGCACCAGATGCACGTCATGATCATTCACCAGATCCCGCGGCGTGGTCGTGCTGTTGCCCACGGATTTCACCATCGCAGCCTCACCCATCGCCATCACCGGCGAGCAATCCTGCCCGCGGGCAAAATTCCATATCATCTCGCCATTTTTGCCCAATGCGGAGCGCAGTACCTCCGTATCGCAGCTGGCCAGATCGCCTATGGTAAATATGTTCCGGCTGTGCAGCTTGCGCTTGGTGGCGGGTCCCACATAGAGCATATCCTCCACCGGCAGCGGCCACACCTTCTGCCGGTAATTATCCATGCTGATCACCGTCACCGCATCCGGCTTCTTCATATCACTGCCAAGCTTGGCAAATACCTTGTTAAAGGAGACGCCCACCGATACCGTAACCCCCAGCTCCTCCTTGGCACGCCTGCGTATCTCCTCAGCAACCTCCTCGCCGCTGCGCCGATGCCCCGTCACATCCAGCCATGCCTCATCCAAGCCAAATGGCTCGATGAAGTCCGTGTAATCGGCATATATCTCCCGCATCTGCCGGGCAAAGCGCATATAACGCCGGAAATTTGGCGGCAAGACCCGCAGCCCCGGGCACTTCTGCCGTGCCTGCCATATCGCCTCGCCAGTCTTTACCCCCATCGCCTTGGCTGGCTCGTTCTTGGCAAGCACGATGCCGTGCCGCGCCTGCGGATCTCCGCACACCGCAATGGGATAGCCGCGCAGCTCCGGCCTGTATACACATTCCACGCTGGCATAGAAATTATTCAGGTCGCTGTGCAGTATGCAGCGCAAGTCGATCACCCTCCAAGCTAAAAGAACATTTGTTCGATACTCATATTATAGCACATCAGTTCGATTTTGCAATCGAACACGGCATTAAATCGTTCGGGCATATTTGTGGCACAAATGCTTGTAGAGCCGGGCGATCCATGCTATAATAGAAAGGAAATGATATTTCAGCATGCTGTATTTTTGGGAGGTAAGCGGATGAAGCCAAGAAGGATCGCCATCGAGCGCGAGGTTTACGAGGGCGGCGCCAGCAAGGGCAGCTTCATGCTCTGCGATACCATCGATGGTCTGGATCGCCTGCTGAAGAGCCACGCTGGTCAGGTGAAGCTGATTTATCTGGATCCTCCCTTTCAGACGGGCGAGCGCTTTGTAATGCGCGTGCGCGTGGGTCAGGAGGACTGGAAGGCAGGCAAGGGCTCCCTCGTGCGCGATACCTTCAATGATTCCATGGATCGCAAATCCTTTCTTGAGATGATGCGCAGCGTGCTCACCCGCTGCCACAGGCTGCTCCGTGCGGACGGCATGCTCTTTCTGCATATCGACTACCGCACCCATCCCTACCTGCGGCTGATGCTGGACGAGATCTTCGGCGAGGATAACTTCCTCAACGAGATCATATGGGTCTACCAGTCCGGCGGACGCACGCTGCGGCACTTCAGCCGCAAGCATGATGTGATCCTCTTTTATCGCAAGTCCGCCCAGTATGACTTCAATATCAGCGAGGTCATGGCTCCCCCTGCCGAGCCGCGCAGCAACCACATGCGTCGCCATGTGGATCCAGACGGCCGCGTCTATCGCTCCATACGCACCGGCGGCAAGGTTTATACCTATTATGATGATGATCCCGTGGCTCCCACCGACGTTTGGAGCGACCTTTCCCACCTTCAGCAAAAGGATCCCGAGCGCACCGGCTACGACACCCAAAAGCCGCTCTCCCTGCTGGAACGCATCGTGAAGTGCGGCTCCCGTGCCGGCGAGCTTGTGCTGGATCCCTTCTCCGGCAGTTCAACCACGCTGGAGGCTGCCCGGCGCAACGGGCGGTGCTTCATCGGCTTCGACCGCTGCCCCCTCACGCTGAATATCGCCCGTAGGCGGCTCCACGGCGCGGAATATACCATGGAATACCCTCCCTTTGAGGGCGAACCTGTGTGCGAGGCGTCTGCAAGCCCCGGCGTCGGCTTCTACCATGTGACGCTGGATCGCTTCGAGCTGGAGGATGATCTCTGCGAGCGTAGCTTCGAAGGTCTGGACGGCGTGGATAACTGGTCGGTTGGTTACATACGCGAGGGTCAGTATCATGTGATGGCGGACACCGTGCGCACCAAGCGCATGCCCGTGCTCAAGGATAGCCTCGATGCGCCGGTTTACTCCGGTCAGCTTGCCATCTGCGTGAGCGACGTCATCGGTCGCAGCTTCTGCTACGAAATCGACCCGGAATGAACGCTTGTATTTAACATAGCAGCGCTATAATGAATATTGGTCACAGCTGCTGACCAAGCAAGCAGCCAGTCCTGCGCTCGGCAGGCTAAAGGAGGCATTGGATGCTGCTCAACATCGGCGATTTGGTAAAGATGCGCAAGCCGCATCCCTGCGGCAATGATCTCTGGATCATCAGCTATGTGGGCGCGGACATCAAGATGCGCTGCGAGAAATGCGGTCGCACCGTCATGCTCGACCGACCCACCTTCGAAAAGCGGGTCAAGAAGCTGGTTGCCCCTGCCGTGACCAATGCTGCCCCCGAAGGCGAGGCATGAGGCGCAGGCGCTTCAAAAGCCGCATCCGGCAGCGCTTCCAATGGTTCTTCTGGTGCGTGGTGCTGCTGGCTGCGCTGGCAATCCTTCTGCTTCGGTTGACGCTGTTTCATACGCTGCGCATAGAAGGTGTATCCATGGAGAGTACGCTTTCCAGCGGCGATATCATTCTGGTTATGCGCATGAATGGCGAGCCTGAGCGTGGCGAGGTTATCCAGTGCCGCTTCCCGGGTCGCAGCGGAACCTATGTCAAGCGCGTGGTTGGTCTGCCCGGCGAATATATCGAGCTTCGCGGCGGCGCAACCTATGTAAACGGCGCGCCCATCAGCGAGCCTTACCTCTCCAGCGCCGCAGATGATTATTCCATCCAGCTCGGCATGGACGAATATCTTCTCCTTGGCGATAACCGTGCGGAGAGCTATGATTCCCGCGAGGCGGACATGGGACCAATCTCCCGTGAGGACTGCATCGGCAGGGTCGTGCTCGGTCTATGGCCGCCGCAAAGCATAAATTAAGATCTCTACAGAAAAGAGGTAGCATACGATGGAAAATAACAATCTAGAAAACAATAATCTGGAGAACGGCAGCCCCGAGCAGCCGATTCCCTCTGTGGACGAGGCTGTGGCGCAGGCGATCCAAGCCTCCGAGGCAGAGGCTGAAAAGGTGCAGAAGAAGGACTGGAAAAAGGAGCTGCGCGAGTGGGTGGTTTCCATCGCGGTGGCTCTGCTGGTTGTGTTCGTTGTGCGAACCTTCCTGTTCCAGATCATCCGCGTGGATGGCAACTCCATGAATTCCACGCTGCTGGATGGCGAGCGCCTGTTCGTCACCGTGGCAGATGTAAAGCTCAAGGGCGTTGAGCGCGGCGATATCGTCATCTGCAATTATCCCAACCGCGGCAAGACCAACTTCGTCAAGCGCATCGTAGCGCTTCCCGGCGATCAGGTTTACCGCGATATGGGCGTTACCCACGTGCTCTATGAAACCACGGATGAAAATGGTGAAACCATCACCGTGGACGAGATGCTGGATGAGCGCTGGGCGATCTACTACATGGCCGGCTCCCCCGATGATTACGAGCCATATATCCTTGGCGAGGATGAATACTTTGCCGTGGGCGATAACCGCTACAACAGCCATGATTCCCGCGACTGGCGTGATTCCAACCCCGTAAACGACGTCGGTCCCATCACCGGTGACATGATCATCGGCAAGGTTCAGGCTGTCATCTGGCCGCTGAGCGAGATCCGCGTGCCGGAATAAGGAGGTTTGCCCATGAAGAAAAACCAGCGGCGTCTTGTGCGCCTGTTAGCCATCGTACTGGCTGTGCTGCTGGGCGGCAGCGCCATCGTGTCCGCTATATTCAGCTTTGCATATGCCGAGGAAGCCATGCAGGAGCCAAGCAGGAATATTACCCAGTCCCTTACAATCCAATACCTCGAAGATGAACAAGCGCTGCGCATGTCGCAGCGCCTTGTGTATATAAACGACACGCAAGCCAGCCTCGACCGCCTGCTTCTCTATGCGCCAGCCAACCTCTTTCGCCGGGAGGAGGCGCTGCTTAATGCCATTGGCGATTATGCAGCCTCCCTGCCTGCCGGCTACCTGCCCGGCGGCATAGAGCTAATGTGCGTCACGGTGGACGGCGTGGCGGCGGACTATGGCTTTCAGGGCGAGCAGGAGCTCTACCTGCGCGTTGCCTGCGAGCTTGCTCCAGGGGATTCCTGCGAGCTTTGCTTCGAATATTACCTGCTGCTCACGGCAAACCATGCCTTCCTTGGCGTGGGTGAAAATGACCTGCGCCTGAGCGATTTTTACTTTGCTCCCGCCGCTCTGGATGAAGTAAGCGGCGAATTCATCCTCAATGCGCCGCTCTCCTTCACCCGCTGGATCCACACCCCTGCCGCAGATTTCAACGCAGCCATCCTCCTGCCTGAGGCATTCACCCTCGCCGCCACAGGGCTTGAGAGCTGCACTGCCGATGAAAGCGGCTATTGCCTGTGGACGATCCATGCCGAAGCCGTGCATGATTTTTCCCTGAGCCTCTCCCGCGCCTACAATGCCGCGAGCCAAGGCTCCATCCGCACCCTTGCAGCCAAAAAGAATAAGGCTCAGGAGCTGCTTGGCTATGCCTCGGAGGCTGTGGATGCTTGCGAGCGCTGGTTTGGCTCCCTCCCCATATCGCAGATGGATATCTGCCAGAGCGACAACGCAGCCTCCCTCTGCAGCCGCTCGGGCTGTGCATGGCTCTCGGATGCGCTTATAAAAACCGGCGGCACTGAGCTTCGCCGTGCGGTTTACTTTGCCGTGGCACAGCAGTACTTCGGCTTTTCCGCCTACGCGCAGGTTTCCAGCGATGCTTGGCTATCCGATTCCATCTGCGAATACCTGAGCTACCTCATCCTAGAGGAAGCGCTGGGGCACGAGGCTTACCTTGAAGCCATCAACCAAGGCATCGTGCCATCTCTCCAGCTCACCATACCCGGCGGGCTGAACGTGGTCAGCGATGCAAGCCTATTCGTGGATAGCGAATATGAGATCGTAGTGCTGGATCGCGGCGCTGCTGTCTTCCATGAGCTTCGCACCGCCATGGGCAGGGATAAGCTCATCTCCGGTCTGCGCCTGTTCTATGAAATGGGACTGACCAAGCCCGTGCTGGGCGAGATGGATCTGCTTTCCTCCCTCGATGAAGCCAGCGGCGGCAGCTGGGAAGCTTTCCTCACTGACTGGCTGTATAATATCGGCGACTATGTGAATCAGGATATTCATTGGCTGGATTAGCAGCAAGCTGCGGTTCAGCCATAGCAAAAGGACGCTTTCGATATGGAAGCGTCCTTTTGTTGTATCAGCATCGCTCGTTCAGAACCTTTCGGGGTAATACCTCGCATCGGCGTCGTTCAGCCAAGCAGCCACCTCGGCATTGTAGCAGCTCTGCTTCTTCTCCTCAAGGTAGCTCTCCCGCAGCGCGTCTTTAACCTCATCAAATGCCACAGCGCCCGGCACAACATCCGAGGCATAGCGCAGTATGCACAAGCCTCCGTCGCAGCGCACAATGCCGGAAACATCGCCAAGCTCCTCAAGCGCCATCGCAGCATCCCGCAGCTCATCGCCAAAGGCAACGCTCCGCTGGGATATGCACTCGCCCTCCGCCTTTCCGCCGCCATAGGCAGCCATCAGGCCGGTAAAATCCTCTCCCTGCCGAACTCTGGCAAGCAGAGCCTCCGCCTCAGGCTCCAGCGCGGCATAGAGGCTGTCCAGCTCATCCAGCCTGTCCGCCTCGCCGGCAGCCAACAGCGCCTGTATATCGGCATAGCGCTCGGCCTGCTCCGCATCAAAGGAAATCAGCAGAACCTGCACCCGCCGCACACCCTCGGGATGCCACAGCACCGCACGCCCCGCCTCGCAGTCAGCCTCATATTCATCGTAGCTTGCCGCGTAGATCTGCTCCGCATTCTCAAGCTGGCTCTGGTAGAAGGCAAGCAGCTCGTCGTCGCTAACGCTCACATCCCTCGTCACAGCCTCATATAGCCTGTCCTGCCACATATTCTGCTCCGCCTGTGCAAGCAGATCATCATAGGAATAGCCATTCTCCTCAAGGTAAGCTACGGTTTCGGAGCGAACCTCTTCCTCGCTCTTGCCATCCTCACGGCGGAATGCCATGTAGTATTCCACATTATCCTCATATTCCACCCGAACGCTGGTCTCCGCATCGGCGAGCGCCGCCGCATCCAGCTCGAATACGCCCAGCTCCCGAGCCTTGTCCTCCAATACCCTGCGCTCCACCAGCATTTTCAGCACGTCGAGCTTGGCTTCCTCGGCATATTCATCGGCATTTAAGCCCAGCATTTCATAATAGGTCATGATCGTTTCATACTCGTCGTAAGCCTCGCCAACGGTCACGATGCCGCCGCTGTACTCCGCAGCCACAGTCTCGCTATCAAAGCCGGCATTCTCCAGCGGCTCCAGAGCGCCGTTTTCCAGCGCCATGATCCGCGCCTCCAGCCGATTGACCTGCACGGCATTTATGATCGCCCAAGCGCACATGCCCGCCGCAATTGCAGCCAGCAGTATACAAATCAGCCGCATACGGATAAGCCTTTTATCCATGCCCACCATGCCTAACCTCCCGAAGATAAATCATTCATCGCATTATACCACGGCGCACGCACAGCTGTCAAAGCCGCCGCCTTCAGACGCAAAAAAGCCGCGATCCATAAAACCGCAGCTTCTCTGCCGAACCAAGCCAACCAAGCCGGTCAGCCCATCCTTTCACCCACCAGCATGCACAGGTAGGCCGCTGCCGCATCATAGCGCGCATCATGGGCATGCTCACCGCCGCCGTACCACTCGCGGCATTTGCCGGCGATAAACTCCTGACTCAAGCCGAAATGCTGGCACAGCTCCTCCAGCTTCGGCGGCTTGAGCACCTTGGGGTTCTGCTTGAGGGGAATATGCGCCTCCTCGGTGTAGTGCTTGAGGGTGCAGAAGATGGGATAATCGGGAAACCGCACGCCGATGCGGCTGAACTCGCTGCGTATATAGCGCAGGTCGCCGCCCACATCGTGCCCAATCACCAGCTTGCAATCCTGAAAATCGCGGAATATCTCATCCGCATGATAGGCAAATACATCGCCGCCGGACAGCTTCCTCAGCTCGTACACACCCAAGCCATGCACCTTTCTCGCATAGCGGTTGATGCTGCGGGCGGCAAAATAGAAGTTCTTGCCCCGTACCCGCCTGCCCTCGATAATGAGGTAGCTCAGCTGAATGATGCGGCTGGGGCGGTTGCCATCCAGCTCCACATCCACCGATATCCACTTTTCCGGCTTCTTGAATAATTCTCCGATTCGTTTCTTTATATCCAGCATATCAGCCCTTGATACTCCGTAGCATTTTCTCTATATTTTCCAGCACCGCCTGCACATTCCTGCGGGGCGTGGCAAGGTTAAAGCGGAAGAATCCCTCGCCAGCCTGCTCGCCGAAGAAGCGCCCGTCGTTTATAGCAACGCCAGCCTCGTGAACCACCCGATGGAAAAATTCCTCGTGGCTCAGTCCCGTGCCGCGGCAGTCCCACCACATAAGATAGCTGCCCTGCTGCGGCATGCACTCGATCTGCGGCATGCGCTCGCGTATGAACTCCATCGCATAGTCCCGGTTTTCACGTATGTACTCAACCACAGCGTCCATCCATTCATCGCCATGGTTGTAGGCGGCCGTCTGGGCGATGGCACCGAAGATGTTCGGCGTGCTTGCGTGGGCAAGCTCTATCTCCCGCCGCAGCTTTTCCCGCAGCTCGGCATTCTTCACGATGGCGGAGGACTGCCGCAGCCCCGCAAGGTTGAAGGATTTGGTAGCGGAGGTCAGCATCACGCATCGATCCGCGCCCTTCACATCCAGTATCCGCGTCTGCGGCACGCTGCCGAGGTTGAAATCCGCGTGAATCTCGTCGCTCACAATGATCACGCCGTAGCGCTCCGCCAGAGCAACCAAGCGCTCCAGCTCCACCCGCGTCCAAACCCTGCCCACGGGGTTGTGGGGGCTGCATAGGACCATCATCCTTGCACCGGCGGCAAACTGCTGCTCCAGCTCGGCAAGGTTCATCTCCCAGCCGCTTTCGGAATGGATCAGTCGGTTTTCCACGATCTCACGACCAAAGTTCTTCACCGCGCTGAAGAACGGCCCGTATACCGGCGGCTGGATCACGATCCTGTCGCCCTTTTCCGTCATGCTGCGCACGCAGAAGAACAGGCTGTCCACCACGCCGGGGCTGTAGAGGATCCATTCGGGGTCGATCTCCACGCCATAGCGGCGACGGATCCAGCCAACCTCCGCCTGCTTCTCCTCCGCGCTGTTTTCGGTATAGCCATAGATGGCATGCTCGGCGCGGCGGGCTATGGCGTCGGAAACGGCAGGCGCTGTGCGGAAATCCATATCCGCCACCCACATCGGGATCAGGTCTGCCCTGCCGAAGTGTTCCTCGCAGCGATCCCACTTTTCGCAGTTGGTTCCCCTGCGGTCAACCTCTGCATCCAGATAATCCCGATAGAACTGGTTCATATCCATACCTCCGCAGTTTAGCACATTATGAATACTATTATACGCCGTTTGTGAAAAATATGCAAGCATATGTTGCAGCCATTCTTGCTTCAGTGGTATAATAGGTTCAAATGTGCATGCACGGAGGTTCTATGGACAGAAGCTATACCCTGCTTCGGCAGATCGACAGCCGCGATGCCGGCCGCAAGATCAAATATTACCTGCGCGGCAGGCTCCAGCTCTCCTATAAGCAGTACTGCGCCATGAAGTCCGCCGGCGGGCTGCGGGTGAACGGCGCGGTCGTACACGCCGATTACCTGCTGAAGGAGGGCGATGAGGTGAGCGTCACCCTGCTTGATCCCGGCGCAGCCAAAACCGTGGCTGCCGAGGAAGGGTTCGTAAATATCGTCTATCGGGACGACGACCTCATCATCATCGATAAACCTGCTCCCCTCGCCTGCCAGTGTACGCCGAAGCAACCAAGCGGCACACTGGAGAACCGGCTCGCCCATCGCTTCGGGCAGGGCTTCGTGTTTCGACCCCTCAACCGCCTCGATAAGGGAACCAGCGGTCTGATGGTTGCGGCGCTGCACCCCCATGCCTGCCAGCTCATGCAGCGGAGCCTGCATAGCGAAGCCTTCCTGCGGGAGTACCTCGCCGTGGTGGAGGGCTCGATGCAGGGCGAGGGCACGATCGACCTGCCCATCATGAAGGATGCCTCCGCCACGGTGCGCCGCATTGTGGACAGGGAGCATGGCC
>CAYWLE010000061.1:0-9810 GCA_964458825.1 uncultured Oscillospiraceae bacterium
TCTTGACTTTTATTAGTTAGTCTTTCGTGTCCAAGATCATTGACAAACCTACAAACGGGGGATTTAACCTGTCTGATTTGCACAGCGAGCATTGATCCACGCGCTTATTCCGCTGCGACGGGATCGAAATAATAGGCAAGCAGCATGCGTGCGCCATCTCCAACGGGGGTGATGCTCCATTCAATATTGAAAAAATCGCTGTCAGTAAAGCTCGGGAAGAAGCTTTCGCCGCCCTCGAAAGCCGCAAGCGCCGCTTCATAGTTGCCGTCAAAGAAGCTTGCCAGCTGAACCATTTCGGCGACAATGGCGTTGTAGTTCTCTTCGTTTTCATCGTTCGTCATCTGGGCGAGAGGCAGCGCACAGCAGCAGTTCATCGTTAGCTGCATTTTCTCCGGCACATCGCAGATGAAGGAAAGGCTCAAAAGCTCGTTCGTTTCAGGATCGCCTATCACAAGCACCGTTATGCTGTTATCCACATTGCCGAAGCCAAAAACCGCACCTTCCTCAACGACCTGATAGCCGATGAAGATCTGCTCGCCATCGTATGATTGCCTCGTGAGATAATCAATCATGGAAACCACGCTCTTTGCCTGCTCATCCAGGCTTGCCTTGCCCTCCGCAAAGCAGCCCCCGCACATCGCCAGCGCCAAAGCCAGCAGCATAGCTATAATTCGCTTCATACTTCCTCCTCCTAAATTCCTGTCTGCATTTTCTGTATATTAACATAATGCATACCTTTAGTCAACCATACTCCGCAACTCGGCGCTATAGTCTGCATATCCCCTTGCATGAAGGTATTGCTGCTTTGTCCACTGCCTTTCTTGAAAAAACTGCCGCAGGATTCGCGAGGCCGGCTTCATCCCCGGCATATGGTTTGAGGTTGAACTGTGCGGCGAGCTGAGCTATGCCTATAACCATCTGGATCATATGATGCTCCAGCGCTAGCAGACCACCTTCATCCTATCCCGAGGCATGCATTGATGTGAAGGTGGAAATGACGGAGCTGATGGGCTCGGAAACCTATCTCTATCTCACCACCGATGGCAAGGAGGGCAACTTCATCGCCCGCGTGGATCCTCGAACCAATAGCCGCGGCGGCGATAACATCACCATCGGCTTCGATGTCAACCGCCTGCATTTCTTCGACGCCGAAACCGAAAAAACCATCCTTTCGAGGGATTGATGAAGCCTCGAACCATCCCCAAAAGACCCTGCCATGGCAGGGTCTTTTGGGGTGCTGATAAAGTATGATAAAGCTAGTCACGCACCACTTCAACTTTTGCTCGAAAAGGGCGTATGTTTTTATATCCTTATGGATGCGTTTGCTGGTATGGCGGCCAATAATATGGCGACCATGCATGCCGTAGTGTTCAATTATATTCTATCATATATTCTATCACCGGTGCATAAAATTGTCCAGAAGGGCGGAAAAACCAAGCCAAGCAGCCTGAATTTCCACTACATATTCCCATACCTGTGGCAAAAACGGTACATTTGCCATTTTTGCTTGACTTATGCATAAATTGTTGTACAATATTCATATACATTCATAAAACCGTAAAACACGGGAGGACAAGCAATGAGAAACAGACGAATTTGCAGGCTCGCGGCGCTGCTCATGGCGCTGGTGATGCTGGCAGGAATCGCCGATTGCGGTATTCTCACGCGCACGATTGCGGAGGAAATGGAAATTGCGGCGAGCACTACACCCGCCGATCAGGAAGCAGAAATGGAGATCGTGCAGGATATCCCGCTGGAGCCTGTCACCGAGCAGCCCACGCAGGAGCCTGCCCCGGACGCCCTGCCGCCCGAGGAGGAGACCGCGCCGGAGCCGACAGCCGAGCCGGAGCCGGAACCTGAACCAGAACCTGAACCAGAGCAGGAGCCGAGCCAGACGGCGGTGCGGGCGGTAAGCTACAGCTATTCCATGCGCGTCAGCCGCGATCCCCTCGCGGAGCTTGCACTGCCCATCATCATCGATAACGAGGGCTCCTATTCCTCGGTCAATGCCAATGATAACGGCGCGCTCTCCGTGGGTAAGATCCAGTGGCATGCTGGGCGTGCCCTGAGCCTGATGCGCCGCATTGTGGCGTTGAACCCTGAGCAGGCGCTGGATATCCTCGGCGAAGCCCTCTATAATGAGATCACCTCCGATTCCACCAGCTGGAGCAGCCGTATTGTGGATGGCGAGGAAAAGGCGCTGCTCTCCAAGCTGCTGGCAACCAGCGAGAGCAAGCAGGCGCAGGATGCACAGGCGCTGGACGATGTGAGCGGCTATTTGCAGCGCGGTCGCGGCAAGGGCATCGTCAGCGAGGGCGCGCTGATCTACTTTGCCGATATCGAAAACCAGAATGGCTCGGGCGGCTCGGGTCGCATTGCCCGTCTGGCAACGGAGTATGCCGGCAGTGCGGAAAAGGTGACGCTGGACATCATCCATAAGATCGCCCTCGAGGATGAAAAGGTGGGTCGCTACGAAAAGCGCCGCAACCGCACCTATAATAAGATCAAGGCGCTCAACCTTGCCGAGGTGGCAGGCCCGGAGGATGGCTCCGGGTCTGGCTCCGGCGCTGAGGAGCCGCCCGCTGATGCTGGCTTACATATCACCGGGGTCAAGTACCCCAGCACCTATGTTATCTCTAACATCGGCTATACCGTAAGCTCCGGCGTGATTACCACCGACGCCCAGCTTACCAGCCTGACCATCGATTTGCAGGACGCCTCTGGCAATTCCATCGCCAGCAGCCTGCCCAAGACGTGGAAGCTCTCCGGGCAGAGGCAGTCCCTCTCCGCCTATGATAGCGATATCCCCTTCTCCAAGATCCGGCAGGCAGGCAGCTATACATGGATCATCATCGCCGAGGATAGCGCCGGTCGGCAGGCAGAGCTGCGGCTCCCCTTCAAGGCGGTCAGCAGCGGCTCCACCGCGGTCGGCAATGGCTCCGCCTCCTCCAAGCAGGAACCAGAGGAGATTAAAGTAAGCAAGATCGAGTTGAGCAGCACGAGCCTTTCCCTGCTGGCGGGCGAGGAAGCAACGCTTGCGGCAAGGCTCTTCCCCGAGGATGCACAGGATAAGCGCCTGCTCTGGTCGAGCAGCAATGAAGCGGTCGCTACGGTGAAGAATGGCGCCGTGACCGCCGTATCCGCAGGCGAGGCAGTTATCCTCTGTAAAGCGGCCGATGGCGGCGCACAGGCGCAGTGCAGCGTGCTTGTTGAGGAGCCGGCGCAGCTGCCGGAGAAGATGGAGATCGTGGTTCCTGAGGGCTGCCTTGGCTTGGGCGAGTCCGTGGCGCTGAGGGTGAGGTTCCAGCCGGAGGGCAGTCGGGCGCAGCTCAAGTGGAGCGTCGCCAATAGCAAGCTGGTTTCCGTGGATGAAAACGGCGTTGTGACAGGCAAAAAGCTGGGCATCACCACCATTACTGTCCGCAGTGAAAATGGCTTGAAGGATAGCCTGAAGGTGAAGGTGGTGGATCCCAGCGTGGTAGCCGCCGTCATCCTTGAGGAGAGTGGCACGATCTCCCTGAACCTCGGTCAGACGCTTCAGCTGCATGCCGGCGTGTCTCCGTCCACCGCGCAGAGCGCGCTCAAGTGGTCGAGCACGACCAGCAAATATGCCTCCGTCGATCAGAGCGGCTTGGTTACTGCCCGCGCCGTGGGAAGCACCACCATCACCGTGAAATCTGCCAATGGCAAGAAGGATACGCTGAAGATCAATGTGGTCGATCCCACGCAGGCAAGCAGCATTTCGCTGGATAAGAGCGGCACAGTCACCCTAAATTTGGGCGATACCCTTCAACTCAGCGCCGCCATGGAGCCTGCCACCGCCCGCAACCAGATCAAGTGGGGCAGCAGCGACACGAAGGTTGCCTCCATCGACCAGAGCGGCTTGGTCACTGCCCGCCGCGTCGGCACGGCCACCGTCGCCGTCAAGACCGATAATGGCAAGCTGGATAGCCTGAAGCTGAAGGTTGTGGACGCCAGCAAGGCAAGCAGGGTCGTGCTCAGCCACAGCGGCACCGTGACCATCAAGCTGGGCGCAACGCTCCAGCTCAGCGCCGAGGTTTTGCCCGATACCGCAGAAACCAGCCTCGAATGGGGCAGCAGCAATACCAAGATCGCCCGCGTGGATCAGAACGGGCTTGTTATCGGTCTGAAGAAGGGCACCGTGACCGTGGCTGTCCGCACCGCCAACGGCAAAAAGGACAGCGTGAAGATCCATGTGAAGTGAAAAAGGCAGGGTCAAATCAGCAATGGAGGCGGAGCTTGCTCTCCCGCCGTAGAAAGGGGAAGCGGAGAACCTAATGGTTCTCCGCCCAGACCGCTGACAAAGCCCACAAACACAAAAAATCCAACCAATCGAAGAAGATAGGTTGGATTTTTTGCTTCCTGCGTCAGCTTTGGCTGCAAATTTCGGTCACTTATTATAGATAAGCTCCCTTATTTGCAGCCCCGCTTCCTTGCCTTGCAGGCTTTCTCAGCATCTGGCAAGGCATTGACTTTGGCTTGAGGGGAGGCATTTGTTCCATTGGATTTGGTGGATTTAGGGAGTCCTGCCAGCTTATATGGTGGGCAGAATTTGATTTCGCAGGCGCCCGCCATATGTAAGTAAGCCAGTTTTATGAGGATAGAGGAGATGAGAATCAAGCTGTCCGCGCATCGCCCCCCGCCTTCACATGCCGCCAAACATGTTCTTCCAGAGGGTGCTGGAGCCGAGCCTTGCAGCAAAGCGTCGGGACGCCTGCGAAAACCTTGCTTCGGTCGAAAGCATCCCAGCCTTGCGGCAGGTTGCTTTTGGTTAGTTAGTATTAACTAACTGATGATGATAGTTTAGCACAGCTCCGGTGATCTGTCAATAGCTAAGTATAAAAATTACATTCGACTTGCAAAAAGCATGTGCTTATGGTAATATGGAAATGATCCTTTCACTTCTTTTCGTTGGAAAGGATATGCAGAAAGGAAGGGCTTATGAAGATCCACGAATCCGCTGAAGACTATTTGGAAATGATTCTGATGATTCAGGAGCAGAAGGGAGCTGTGCGCTCCATCGATATTGCATCGGGGCTGAACGTAACCAAGCCCTCGGTGAGCTTTGCCATGAAGCAGTTGCGTGAAAACGGCTATATTCAAATGGACAAGGACAACTACATCACCCTGACCGATAAGGGCATGGAGATCGCGGGCAAGATATATAACCGCCATAAGGTCATCACCCGCTTTTTGGTGCAGCTGGGCGTGGACGAGGAAACCGCCAAGGAGGACGCCTGCAAGATCGAGCATGATATTTCCCCGGCAACCTTTTCCGCCATACTCAAGAACATGAATAAGTGAAGCCGCATGCCAAGGCTCAGGTTCGAGCTGCGGCAAAGCTGCATGCAGAAATGGAGGCTCCGACCTGTGCGCAGGCACAGATCGGAGCCTCCGGCTGTTGCTTGCGCTGCGATGACTGCCTTGGCGCATGCCAGACCCATCACAGACCCATCACAGACCAACCACAAACCAACCGCAGACCAACCACAAACCAATCATTTTTCAAGCCGCAGGGCGATGCTTTCCAGAAAATCTGCGCCGGTTTCCAGCACGGATTCATCGAAATTGAAGTTGTCTGCCTGTAGCATGGGCGAGGGGCCTATACCGAGGAAGAAATACATGCCCGGCAGGTGGCGCTGGTACCATGAAAAGTCCTCGGTAATCATTGCGGGTTGCTCCAGCTCGGCAAATTCCACGCCTGCGGCAAGCAACTGCGCGTACAGCTCCGGCGGATTGATGACGGCAGGATAGCCAAGGCTGGTTTCCAGCTGTACCCGGCAGCCAGATTGGCTGGTTATTTCGGCGGCGATGCGGTTCAGGCTGTCCAGTATGCCAAAGAAGACCTCGTCCTGAAGGGCGCGCAGCGTGCCCTCCATGCGGGTCAGGTCGCTGACCACGTTGCACTGGCAGCCGCTCTCCAGCTTGCCAAAGTGCAGCAGCCGGTAAACCCCGTCGGGATAAGCCTCCGCAGCCTCCATCGCCCGACGATAGAAATCCACCCCGGCACGCAGCGCATCCAGACCCTCGTCCAGTCGGGCGACGCTGCATGCGCGCCCCGTGATCTTTATCTTGACCTCGCAGGAGCGGCTCATCATTTCATTTTTGCGGCTGGCGACCGTGCCCAGCGGCAGCTCAGGCCATAGGTGGATGCCAAATATCGCCCGCACGCCGTAGCTTTCAAATACACCGCTCTTGCAAATGTCCCTTGCGCCGCCGGTGGTTTCCTCGGCGGGCTGAAAGATCAGCAGTATGTTGTGCTGCGTGCGTGCCGCATGCATGCGCCGAGCCAGCTCCAGCAGCATCGCCATATGACCATCGTGGCCGCAGGCGTGCATCCGCCCCGGTATTTCCGAAGCAAAGGGCAGAAAGCTGCGCTCGTGTACGGGCAGCGCATCCGCACCGCTGCGGAAGGCGAGGGTGGCTTCTCCGCCGTTGTCAAAGTAGGCACAGAGGGAGTTGGGTATCGGGGCAAATAGCTTGCAGCGCAGTCCCCGCAGTGCGCCGCGCAGGTAGGCGATGGTGCGGTCGAGATCCCTGTCCAGCTCCGGTATCCTGTGCAGCATGCGCCGGTCGGCGATGATCTGTTTCATTCGTATGCGCTCCATTTCCATGCGGCCGCCGAGCCAAGCAGCAGCCGGGTCATAAGCCTGATGCGATCAACCAAGACCATTGTATAGGCAGAAAAGCTGGATGTCAAGAAGTTTTAACGCAGCCACGCAGCCCCATGTAGGATTGCATTTCTGCTGTTGTTTTGCTAAAATACTGCCATGGAGCGCAAATACAGGCGCAGCAAGCCGAAAGGAGCATATTGCCATGAACGAATATGAGATCTGCATCGAAACCATCAATCCCTGCGGCGGCAGCCAGCATGCCATACGCGAGATCATCGAGGTCGAAGCAGCCAGCCCCGAAGCCTATGTTCAGCAGAACGGCCGCTTCCCCATCATCGATACCAGTGAAACGCCCGACGGCGATCGGGTGATCGTTACCGGCGATGGCAAGGGCTATATCGTCCGCTATACCTTCACCGAGTAATGCCCATACAAAGAGAACCAGTCCGTTGCGATAAATCAATGGACTGGTTCCTTTTTTGGAATTTTTGCTTTGACGGCAGGCTTACCAGCTGCGCAGGTAGTTCCGCTGCTCGGCGGTGAGAATCGCATCGGCAGCCTCCCGCAGCGCGGTGAAATGCTCCATTTTGCTCACGCCTGCGATGGGCAGGGTGGGGAAGGGCTGGCTGGTGAGGTAGGCGAGGGCAAGCGCGCTCACGGAAAGCCCCGTCTGCTGGCTCAGCGCCTGCACCCGCTGGTATACGGCGAGGTTTTCATCGCAGTGGTAGCGGCGCTTTGCCTTGTCCGGCAGGATGCCTTCGCCGCCCTGCGCGAGCTTGGAGAGGTAGCCCTTTGCCTGCGAGGAAAATGGCACGCAGGGCATTTGCTGCTCAAGATGCATGGCGTACATGCCCTTGTCCATCTGGCAGAGGGTGTCGTCCTCCACGATCACCTGCCGTGCGAGGGAAAACTGCGGCTGGTTGGCATAGAGCTTCACTAGCCCATGAGCCTCGGCGCAGGCGTTTGCCTCCAGAATGCGATCCTCCCGCCAGTTGGATACGCCCACAAAGCGGGTAAAGCCGCGCTCGGTAAGCTCGGTAAGGCTCTCCATGATATCCTGCACCGGGCGGCTGCGGTCGTCCCTGTGGAGCCAGTAGACGTCCACACAGTTGGTGCGCAGGTTATCCAGGCTGCGCTGCATGTCGGAGAGGATATCCTCCCGGCGCAGCCTGCCCGCATGCATGTTGGCGGGGTCGGGGTGGCCGCCCTTGGTGCCGATCACGAGCTTGGCACGGTTGTGGCGATCCTCCATCCAGCGGCCGATTACCTGCTCGCTGCCGCCCTGAATGCGGCGTGCAAAATCGCCATAGATGCGGGCGGTGTCGATAAAGTTGCCGCTGATCTCCGCGTAGGCGTCCATGAACTCCCGCGCCTGTGTCTCGGGAATGCGTCCGCCAAAATCCATGGTGCCGAGGGCGATCACGGCGGTTTCCTTGCCGCAAAAATCAATGTAGCGCATGCTGCTGCCTCCGTTTCTTTGGAAGATTCATGTATCCATTATAGCAGAGGTGATGCGGCAAATACAATCCCCCCTGACGAATCATGGCGGAAATGTGCGTCGATTGCGCCCGAAAAAGCGCACAATGCATAAAATGTGCGAAAATGCAGGCGAATATACCATGTATATATACATTTATTTCAAAAGTTTCCGGCAGGAATCACGCATAAATTGTCGTATATTTTAATGTATATACACAGTGATATTCCGCATATACATTATTGTATTCATTTCAGACAGGAGGCTTGGAATTGTGGAAACCATGAAAGCAAAATTGGTTGAGTGGTCGAAAAATCGGCAGCTTGTTCGTGCCGCCACCGTGGCTGGAGGCGTGCTGCTGGCGCTGGTTTTGGTGACCTGCATATCCATCCATATGCGTGCGCATATACAAAGGCAATATGCATCCGCGGCGGAGTACATGCAGGAGCAGACCTACCAGCAAATGATCGAGATGACCCAGCTCTTTGCCCGCGTGGATGAGCCAAATGTGGATGTGCAGCACAAGCTGATACCCAGCCTGCGGGAAAAGTATGCGGCGGTGACGGCGCTCAACGATGCGCTGACCAACGGCTTCGGCAGAAGATATGCCGTGCTCGGCGAGGAGCAGCTGCAAGCCTTCGAGGCAGCCTTTGAGGAATACTCCTCCGCCTATCGCACGGGCATGGCGACAGGGCTTGCCCGGGACGATATGGCAGAATGCATTGCAGGCGTTCAGGCAATGATCGACGAGCGCTACAAGCCCGACGAGGAGGATATTATCGGCACGCTGGTTACGGCAAATACGCCTGCGGAGGAATAGCCTGCCTTCTCAAGCCCCGAATGCCTGCGGCACAGAAAAGGTGGCGTCGGCGGCTTTCGTGAGGAACAAAAACGCAAGGGCTGGTATGCTGCTTGCCGACGCCTATATGAACCCTTCCGCGAGGGGAGGGAGCCAAGTGGCTTGGTTGGATCGGTTGGATCGGACGGGGAAGCGCTTCCCCGTCCATATTTGTATTTAGCTCACGTTGGTCATGGCGCAGCCGCAGCGGGGACAGAGGGAGCCTGAGCCGGACATGCAGGTGGTTCCGCAGTTGGAGCAGGTGCTTGCCGTATTGCAGCCGCAGCCGCCACTGGTGGGTTTCACGCTGCCGCAGCTGATACAGCCGCCGGTGGCTGCGCTGGTTGTGGCCGTGCCGGAGCCGTTATCCACCGCCTCAAAGGCACAGGAGGACTGGGGGAACAAAGGTAAGCTGAAAAATTCATCGCAGACGTTTTCCGCAAATTCCTCGCTCGGGGGAACCTCGCAGAAGCCATATGTAGGCACCATGATATCCACCTCGGCAAGTACCTTCAGCACGACGGTGACGCAGATGGTGATCTCAAAGGTGCAGTTGCCCACGTAGCTGCCGGATACGCAGATGGCGCTTACCAAGCTCTCCAGCGTGAAGGGAATGATGGAATCGTCGGGGATGCACAGCAGTACGTCCTTATCCACGCAGATGCGGGTCTGACCCATCCATTCCTGACAGCGCTGATCCACAAACAGCACATCCACCGGCACATCCACGCTGCACTTCACCCTGGCAAACTGGGGTCGGTCACACATGCGCTCGATGCTCAGGTTGGAGATGTTGCCCGCCGTGGTGGAGCTGCGGCAGCTTTCAAAGGTCCATGCGCCGTAGGGCTGGGGCAGCGGGC
>CAYWLE010000062.1:0-9634 GCA_964458825.1 uncultured Oscillospiraceae bacterium
ACACGGGTCAAATTCTTTTCCAAAGCCGTGCTTGTATGTCATATTCTTTTGCTATATAATGTATAATATATCTATGGAAACGGATGGAAGCAGTAGCATGGCGAGAATCATAGCGGTAACGAACCAGAAGGGTGGCGTGGGCAAGACAACCACGGCCATCAACCTCTCCGCCTGCCTTGAGGCGCAGAAGAAGCGTACCTTGCTGGTGGATATTGACCCGCAGGGAAACGCGACCAGCGGCCTCGGCGTGGGCAGCCGAAATAAGCATACGGTCTACGATGTGCTCATCGGCGAAGCAAGAGCCAAGGACGCGGTGGTTCACACGGGTCATGGCAGGCTGGATCTTATTCCCACGGCGATCGAACTGGCGGGTGCAGAGATCGAGCTGGTTGGCGTGGATGGTCGCGAGGGACTGCTCAAGGCTGCGTTGGATGAGCTGCGGGAGGATTACGATTATATCCTGATCGACTGCCCGCCGTCACTCAGCCTGCTCACCATCAATGCCCTCACCGCAGCCGATAGCGTGCTGATTCCCATTCAGTGCGAGTATTATGCGCTGGAGGGGCTGGGTCAATTGATGAATACCACCAAGCTGATGCGCAAGAAGCTGAACCCTCAGTTGGAAATCGAGGGCATTGTGCTCACGATGTTCGATTCCCGCACCAACCTCTGCGCGCAAGTGGTGCAGGAGGTGCGCAAGCATTTTCCGAGAGAACTGTTTGAAACCATGATACCGCGCAACGTGCGTCTGAGCGAGGCGCCCAGCTATGGGCTGCCCATCCACCTCTACGACGGGCGCTGCTCCGGCGCAAAGGCATATGAGGCGCTGGCAAAGGAACTGCTGGAGAGGAGAGGCGAATGAGCATGACAAAGAAAGCGCCGCGGGGCTTGGGTCGCGGCTTGGGCGCACTATTGGGCGACGATGTGGTGCAGCAGGCAGTACTGGAGGAAAAGGCTGCCCAGATCGATTCGGATGTAGTGCGGCTGCTGCCCATTCGGCTGATCGATCCTAATAAGGATCAGCCCCGCAGAACCTTTGATGAGGAGGCGCTGCGGGAGCTGGCTGCTTCCATTGAGGCTGTTGGCGTGATCCAGCCGATCATCGTGGCTGAAACGGAGGGTCGCTACCGCATTATCGCCGGCGAGCGCCGCTATCGAGCCTCTAGGCTGGCTGGCTTGGAGGAGATACCTGCCATCGTGCGCAACTGGGATCAGCAGCGCCAGTTGGAGGCTGCTTTGATCGAGAATTTGCAGCGCGACGACCTGAACCCCATCGAGGAGGCGCTCGGCGTAAAGAATCTGATGGAGGAGAGCGGTCTGACGCAGGAAAAGACGGCGGAGCGACTGGGCAAGAGTCGGTCGGCGCTGGCTAACCTTCTGCGCCTGCTGACGCTGGAAAAGAGCGTGCAGCAGCTGCTCATCGATGGCAAGCTCTCCGCCGGTCATGCCCGCGCACTGGTCACTGTGGATAGGCGGCGGCAGGTGCAGCTCGCCAACCTTACCGTGCAGCAGGGCTGGTCGGTGCGCCAGCTGGAGCGCATCTGTGCCCAGCCGGTGAAGGAGGAAGAACCCAAGCCCGTGAAGGTGCGGGATCAGCAGTTCAAGGAGCTGGAGGGCATGGCTCGGGAGTTGTTCGGCACCCGTGCAAAGCTGGATGGTACCCATGATAGCGGCAAGCTGACGCTGTTTTATTACAGTCAGGACGACCTTCAGCGCATATGGGAGATACTGGAAATGGCAAAGCACGATGGTCTGTAAGGCAAAAACTGCATAATTGCATAATTGGAATAAAAAGGGAGTCCGCAGCACACTGCTGCGGATTCCCTTTGGTATGCAAATAGGATTTAGAGGTACTGGTTGAATTCCACCTTTTCACGGTTGGGACCGATGATGGTGAAAAAGCGCACGCCATTTTCGAAGAAGGGCAGGAAGTTGATCTCGGTATCGGCGGTTTCATAGCCGCATGCCTGTGCATCGCGCCACGCAGCCTCAATATCATTTACGTTCAGGGCAACGTGGTCGAGAGCGCCGTTGCATTTGGCGGCGGCATCGCTCTTGTAGGTTTCGATGGTCAGCGTGCCAAGCCGGAGGAATGCCACGGAGCCATTGGTCCAGATGGTTTCAAAGCCAAGACCATGATAGAAATCCAGCGTGGCTTCAAGGTTTTCAGTGGGAATACCGAGGTGCTGGATGCCGGTGGTGTTGCTCTTGAAGTTTTCGGAAAGATTCATGCTGCTGCCTCCTTAAATCAAGCCTTTTCAGGCAAATACGCTGCGGGGATTTTCGCGGGTGATGGTGCGGATCTCCTCCTCTGTAAAGCCAGCCTCACGCAACGCGGGCAGGAAGGAGGTAAGAATGTAATCCAGACCGATCTCACCGCCATAGGTGGATAGGCGCTGGTTGGTCGTGTCCAGCGAAATGAGAAGCTGTGAGAGGTGTCCGCCGTCGATCATGTGGCGAATCAGGCGAAGCTCAGAGGCATCGTCGTGATACTTAAATCGCCCGATGGTGTCGTACTCCAGCATAGCGCCGGTGGCTGCAATGGCGTCGTGGGGGGCAAAGTCATCTGCTTGCCGATCCACATGGCAGATGAGGATGCGGTTCAGGGGCAAGCCAGCCTCCTGGCAGAGCGCCACAGCCTCCACGCCGCCAACGCCCTTCTCTGTGTGGATAACGATGGGCACGCCTGCAACCGCCGCCGCCCGAGCCGCTGCACGAAGCTTCACCTGTGCGCGTGCATCCAGCCCCTCCTTGCCGAGGGCGGCTTTTACCGCGCCGGGCTTGACCTCCCGACACTCGATGCAGCCGTTCTGAAGCTCATCGTGGAAGCGGGCGTAGAGGGCAGCCTCGTCCTCCGTGTGGATCCAGTGCTCCGCCGGATAGAAGTGGGGAAGATGATAGCCAGTGACGGTGACGATGCTTGCGCCGCTTTCAAGGCTGATCCTGCGCAGCATGGCGGCATTGCGGCCTGCATCCACGGGCTGAGCATCCAGAAAGCCGCCGCCGCCCAGCTCCACGAAGTGCTTGACCTCGGCAGCGGATCTCTCCACGTCGTCCGCCAGCAGGGCAGGGAAGCGGTCGGTGCCCGGTCCGGCGGCAACAAAGAGGTGCTCGTGCATCTGAAAATGACCCAGTGCGTCCACAGAGATGGGACCGCTTACAGTATGAAGCTGTTTCATGGCGTTCTCCTCGCTCATATTTGCTATGATTTGTTGAATGTTATAACATAAGTATTATAACATATCCAGTCTGATTTGCAAGATGGTTTTCACTGTTTATCCAAAAATTGCGGATCGTTGCCAACAGGAGTTGACAAAACCGTTATGTTAGGCTATACTATTATTGTCATAACATAGTGATGTAGGGGTATTACACACTGCTCAATACAGGCGATTCGCCATGGGAACAGGAGGATAAGTATTATGGATTTCAATCCCAGTGATATCAAGTTGGATTTTGAAAAGGGCTTTACGATGGGCTTCGATCTCAAGACGGGCAAAAGCCCCGAGCTGGATACCGGCAAGCGCTACCTGTCTGAGATGAAGGGTATGTTTGCGGATTCCGAAGCGGAAGCCAAGATGATTGCCGAGGGCAACCCGATGGTTTATGAATTTCACGGCATGCCCGTGCCGGAGCACGAGGGTGATTTGGCATTTGGCTGCTCCATCTGCTATCCCGGCAAGGTGGGCGACGAATATTTCATGACCAAGGGTCATTTCCATACCATTCTGGAAACTGGCGAGGTTTATTACTGCCTGAGCGGTCATGGCTACATGCTGCTGGAAAATCCCGAGGGTGACTGGCGCGCACTGGAGCTGGAGGCAGGCAAGGCTGTTTATGTGCCGAAGCGCTATGCCCATCGCTCCATCAATGTATCTGCCACCGAGCCGCTGGTAACCTTCTTCGTCTTCCGTGCGGATGCAGGTCACAACTACGGCACCATCGAGGAGAAGGGCTATCGCAAGCTCCTCGTCGAGCGTGATGGCAAGCCCACCATCATTGATAATCCCAAGTGGCAGTAAGCCAGCATTGGAAGCAAGCGAATAGAAATAACCTAAATAATAGCTGATGGCGGCACAGCCATTGCTGAAAGGCTCAAAGGATAAGGATTAGATAAAAAGGCTCGGATGATAGCATCATCTGAGCCTTTTTTGTATCTAAGGCACGCAGGCTTTCATCGCCTTGCGGCATAAATGCCACGCATCAGCGCTTGCTTTCTTCAGATATATGCGCTATAATTGAACCATAACATTGTTAAGAAAGGGGTAAATACCATGAGGACAACGCTGATGTTCTTGGCGGCCGGCTTTGGCATGCGCTTTGGCGGCGGCATTAAGCAGCTTGCCCCCATCGGCCCCAACGGGGAAGTGCTGATGGACTATGCCTGCTTCGACGCGCTGCGTGCCGGGTTTGATCGCATGGTATTCATCATTCGAAAGGATATAGAGCAGGAATTTCGCAGCAGCATCGGCAGGCGCATCGAGCAAAAGTGCGATGTGAAATATGTCTTTCAGCAGATGGATGATCTGCCGCCGGGCTATCGGGTTCCAAAGGGACGGGTGAAGCCATGGGGCACGGCGCAGGCGGTGCTTTGCTGCCGGGGGGTGATCGATGGTCCCTTCTGCGTACTCAATGCCGATGATTACTACGGTCCTGCCGCCTTTGCTCAGATACATGACTATCTGAAGCGCATGCAGCCGGGGGAGAAGATGGATTGCTGCATGGCTGGCTATGTGCTCAACCACACGCTGTCCGAGAGCGGCCCCGTGACCCGCGGTCTGTGCAAGACTGATGCGGAGGGCAGGCTGCTTTCCATACGTGAGTGCCGGGGCATCGAGCGTGTGAACGGCGAGGTTTGCGTTCATGGCGAGGGTGGCTTGCGGCGGCTGGATGGCGATATGCCGGTTTCCATGAATATGTGGGGCTTGCCGCCGGAGTTTATGCACTATCTGGAGGAGGGCTTTCCGGCGTTTCTGGATAAGCTCGGCAGCGATGCTTTGGAAAAGGAATTTCTGCTTCCCGGCGTGGTTGACCGCATGGTTGAGGAGGGTCGCGGCAGCGTGCAGCTGCTCGGAACAGGCGAGCATTGGTTTGGCATGACCTATGCCGCCGATAAGGCGCAGACCAGTGCACGGATACGGGAGCTGGTGGAGAACGGCGTATATCCGCAGCGGCTGTAATCGAACGGTTTTCAAATAATTATAGAAAGAGATTCGGTCTGATAGCGAAGCAACCCGATACTCTGCCGTTTGCGGCAGAGAATTGGCATGCACAGCGCCACAGGATAGCCAACAAAGCTTTTTCCTTGTTAATAGTGCAGATGAAAATGCAAAAACGTGCAAATATCTAAATAAACGTTGTGAAACCTGCAAAAAATGCAAGAATTAACACATGAAAATCCAATTTCCTATTGCACATGCGTTTTTTGTGCGGTATAATGTGCTTAAGTTAAGTGAAGGTGCATTCCTTCGCAAATACAGTATGGGAGGACATGAACATGAAAAAGACTTTGGCTATCCTGCTTGCACTGGTTATGGTTCTCGGCTGCGCATCCGCAATGGCGGAGCTGACCTTCACCACCGGCGGCACCTCCGGCACCTACTATGCCTTCGGCAACGTGCTGGCACAGTACATCACCAATAATTCCGACGTGGCTGTTACCGCAGTGGCGGGCAACGGCTCCGCAGCCAATATCGACCTGCTGGATCTGGGCGATGCACAGCTGGGCTTCGTGCAGAACGACGTGGCAAACTACGCCTACAACGGCATTCGCTTTGAGCAGTACGAAGGCATGCCTGTGACCTCCTTCACCGCTCTGGCTGCCCTCTATGCAGAAACCGTGCAGGTAATCACCTGCAATCCCGAGATCAAGTCCATGGCTGATCTGCGCGGCAAGAACGTATCCATCGGCTCTCAGGGCTCCGGCGTTTACTTCAACGCGCTGGACTTCCTCGCAGCCTATGACATGACTGAGGACGACATCGTTCCCCAGTACCTCTCCTTTGGCGATTCCGCTGAGGCACTCAAGGATGGCAAGATCGACGCAGCTTTCGTTGTGGCTGGCGCTCCCACCCCGGCAGTAACCGACCTCTGCACCACCAAGGGCGCTTACCTCGTATCCTTGGATGATGCCGCAGTTGCCAAGCTTCAGGAGATCAACAGCGCCTATGCCAAGGCAGTGATCCCCGCAGGCACCTACAAGGGCATCGATACCGATTCCACCACCGTCGCCATCAAGGCAACCATCATTGCCAACGCGGATGTGACCGACGAGGAAGCCTACAGCATCGTATCCACCATCTTCGAAAATGCCGATGAGATCGCAGTTGCCCACGCCAAGGGCGCTGAGCTGGATCTGGCCTACGCTTCCGAGTGCGGCCTGCCCTATCATGCCGGCGCAGCCAAGTACTTCGCTGAGAAGGGCATCACCGTAGCGACCGCTGAATAAGCAGTAATTGCAAAGGCGCCGATCGCTCAAAAGGGAAAGAGCGGCGCAGCAGGACTGGGCGGCTACGGCTCCCAGTCCTGCGCTTTGCAGGCGCGGTTGCCTGACTTGGTTATCTGGCAATTTGCTTGAATTGGTTCTATTGGTTCTATTGGTTCTATTGGTTCTATTGGAGGATATTACATGAGCATTGATAAAGAGAAAGAGCTGAAGACCACAGCGCAGCCCGATTTGGATGCGGATGTGGACGTCGGCACCGCTGCGGACGTTGAAGCGGTCATGAAGAAGTATGACCGTGAATCCAACGTGCGCATCTGGACCGGCAAGCCGAAGATCGTTGTCAGCTGTATACTGGCGGTCTTCTCCCTGTTTTGTATCTACGTTACCCTCTTTGCAAACTTCCTGGAGCAGGTTCGCCTGACCTCCTTCATGGGTTTGATCATCGTCATGGGCTACCTCGTCTTCCCGGTGAAGAAGGGCATCACCCGTGAAAACCACCTGCCGTGGTATGATATTGTGCTGATGGTGCTGGGCGCTGGCGCGTTCTTCTACTATTGCTTCAATGCAGACGCCATACTGAACATGCGCCTTGCCGTCAAGCTCAAGGATCCCATCTACACCGTTGTCGGCGTGGTTGGCATACTGGTTCTTGCAGAGCTGTGCCGCCGCTGCGTGGGTCTGCCGATCCTCTGCGTGGCTGCCTTCTTCATCATCTATACCTTTGCCACCGGCAAGAACCTGCCCCGCGTGAGCTACGAGCTGTTCTTCGGCGATAACGGCATACTGACCACCCCGGTCAGCGTCTGCTCGAAGTACATCGTGGTATTCATCATCTTCGGTGCGTTCCTTGAGCGCACGGGCGTGGCAGACTTCTTCATCAGCTTCGCCAACGCCATCTGCGGCTCCGCTTCCGGCGGCCCTGCCAAGGTGGCGGTTATCGCCAGCGCGCTGGAGGGCATGGTTTCCGGCTCCTCCGTGGGTAACACCGTCGGCTCTGGCTCCATCACCATCCCCATGATGAAGAAGCTGGGCTACAAGCCTGAGTTTGCAGGCGCGGTTGAGGCGGCAGCCTCCACTGGCGGTCAGATCATGCCGCCCATCATGGGTGCGGCAGCCTTCCTCATGGCGGACTACCTCGGCGTGCCCTATTCCAATATCATTGTGCGCGCCATCCTGCCCGCAGTACTCTACTTCATGGGCATCTTCATCGCCGTACACTTCGAAGCCAAGAAGCAGGGTCTTAAGGGCATCAGCCGCGATCAGCTGCCCCGCATCAAGTCCCTCATCAAGGAAAGCTATCTTCTGCTGCCCATGATCGTGCTGGTCTATCTGGTTTGCTCCAATACCCGCACCATGCAGTTCTCCGCCTCCGTCGCCATTCTGGTGGCTGTGGTGATCGGCTTTGTGAATAATATCGTCAAGCAGAAGCGCGAGAGCGGCATCAGAGGCAAGGAGCTGCTCAAGGACACCGGCAAGATGGTCTTCGATTCCCTTGAGGCTGGCGGACGCAGCAGCGTTTCCGTGGCTGTTGCCTGCGGCGTGGCTGGCATCATCTGCGGCTGCATCACCGTGACCGGTTTGGCTTCCAAGCTGATCAACTTCATCATCGGTATCTCCGGTGCATCCTCCCTGCTGGCGCTGGTGCTCACCATGCTGTGCTGCATCGTGCTGGGCATGGGCGTTCCCACCACTGCAAACTACTGCATCATGGCTTCCACCTGTGCGCCGATCCTCATCAAGATGGGCATCAACCCCATCGCGGCTCACATGTTCGTGTTCTACTTCGGCATTGTGGCGGATATCACGCCGCCGGTGGCGCTGGCAGCCTATGCGGGCGCGGCAATTGCAAGGAGCAACCCAATGAAGACAGCGTTGGAGGCGACAAGGCTAGCCATCGCAGCCTTCATTATCCCCTTCGTGTTTGTCTACAGCCCCAGCATGCTCTTTATTGATACCGTGTGGTATGATGTAATGCTCATCTCCATCACCTCCATTCTGGGCATGATCGGCGTCGGTACCGCCCTGACAGCCTACTTCCTCACCGATATGAACATCGCTGAGCGCGTGCTGGCATTGGCTGGCGGCCTGCTGTGCATCATCCCCGGTCTTGCCACCGACCTTGCAGGTCTTGCCATTCTGGCAATCGTTGTGGTGTTCCAGGTGATGAAAAAGCGCAAGCACGCCGTTGCCTGATAGCCTCTACGAACCCAAGCATCCAGACCTCCTCCGTCACGGCGTATGGCGGCGGAGGTCTTTTTTGTATCAAGCTGCGCTGCACTTGATTTTTTAATCTAAATCCTGTATCATGAATATGGATAGTTAGGGAATACCCAATTCCCATTTGGATATTTGGAGGAAATAACGTGTCAAACTTTGACCAGAGCAGGATACGCAATTTTTGCATCATTGCCCACATCGACCATGGCAAGTCCACCCTTGCCGACCGTATACTGGAAAAGACCGGCGCCATGCAGAAGCGGGAGATGACCGAGCAGGTGCTCGATAGCATGGATCTTGAGCGTGAGCGCGGCATAACCATCAAGTCCAAGGCCGTGCGCATGAATTATACCGCTCAGGACGGCGAGGTTTACCAGCTCAACCTGATCGATACCCCCGGCCACGTGGACTTTACCTACGAGGTTTCCCGTGCGCTGGCGGCATGCGAGGGTGCGATCCTCGTTGTGGACGCCTCGCAGGGCATTGAGGCGCAGACGCTGGCAAACGTCTATCTGGCGCTGGATCACGACCTGGAGATACTGCCCGTCATCAATAAGATCGACCTGCCCAGCGCCCAGCCAGAGGTGGTCAAGCAGGAGATAGAGGATGAGATAGGTCTGGATACCGAGGGCTGCCCCATGATCTCCGCCAAGCAGGGCATCGGCATTGAGGATGTGCTGGAGGCCGTGGTGCATGGCGTTCCCGCGCCCAACGATGATCCCGATGCCCCGCTGAAGGCGCTGATTTTCGACTCCTACTATGATAACTACCGCGGAGCCATCTCCTCCGTCCGCCTCAAGAGCGGCAGAGTGAAGGTGGGCGACCGCATCCGCATGATGGCTGGCAAGTGCGAGTTCGAGGTGACTGAGGTCGGCGCTTACCGCCCGCTGGGCTATGCTCCAAAGGACGAGCTGCTGGCTGGCGAGGTCGGCTATATCGCAGCCTCCATCAAGGATATCGCCGATATCCATG
>CAYWLE010000063.1:0-9596 GCA_964458825.1 uncultured Oscillospiraceae bacterium
CTCAAATCTCTTTTCTTTTTCCTCATTTTCCAAGATCTATTGTAGCTCTACAAATGCCGTATACATTTTTTCGAAAAGGGCTTGACATCCGGCCCTCAAATGTGTATAATAATATCTGTTCGTGCGGACGTGGCGGAATAGGCATACGCGCACGTTTGAGGGGCGTGTGGGAGACCGTACGGGTTCAAGTCCCGTCGTCCGCACCACATCTGGACTTTGACTTCGATATGGAGTCGGAGTCCAGATTTTTTATTTCCGGTTTTCAGGTATGCTAGACATGCAGAAACGAGCCTTGGTATCCGCCAACCAAGCTTAAGGCTGCATAATTGCTCATTCTGCATTGCAAATTTGGCATGCAACGTCGGCAAGTATAATTTTGAACAGCTGGTTTGAGCTTACTACCATCAAGCGATTTAGCGGGAAGGATCGTAATTTACATGGCTGGATCAAGGTTTAATGCTGCAAGGCGATGGCTGATATTCTGGACGCTGTTTATCGGCGTGGGTGCGGTGGCTGGCTCGGCTGCCATGCTGATCGACCCCAGCGGCAGGCTGCTGGGCATGGACGCCATGCTTCCCTACTTTCAGGCGCTGCCCCTTGCAGATGTGCTGTTTCAGAATTTTATGTTCTCCGGCTTCGCGCTGCTGATCGTAAACGGGCTGAGCAACCTCTTGGCTGCGGCGCTTCTGCTGAAGGGAAGGCGGGCTGGCGTGGTGCTGGGCGGCGTGCTTGGCGTGACGCTGATGCTGTGGATCTGCATACAGTTTTACATGTTCCCGCTGAACTTCATGTCCACCGCCTACTTCATCTTCGGCTTAGCGCAGGCGATCACCGGCTATGCGGCGCGAATATTCCAAGGGCAGGAGGAATTTCACGTCGATCTAGCCGACTACCCAAACATCGGCAAAAACAGCAAGCATCTGGTGGTTTACTTCTCTCGGATGGGCTATGTAAAGAGGCTTGCCTGCGAGGCGGCAAACCGAACGGGCGGGCAGCTATGCGAGATCAAGGCTGCGGAGCGCACGGAGGGAAGCCTCGGCTTCTGGTGGTGCGGTCGCTACGGCATGCACCGCTGGCCGATGCCGATCAAGCCCTTGGAGGTGGATCCTGCGACCTACGGCCACGCAACCATCTGCGCACCCATATGGGTATTCGGCATGGCTGCGCCGGTGCGTTCATTCTGCATGCAGCAGACCGGTCGGATCAAGGAAGCGGATTACATACTCTGCCACCACACGCCGGGGCAGTACCGGGGCGTGGCGCAGGAGATGGACGCTCTGCTGGGGCTTAAAGGCTCGCCGCTTCGGAGCGTGCAGTGCAGGGTGGGAAAAATGAAGCTCTGTACGGGAAAAAAGCAGCTATAAAACCTGTTGTTTTACTGTGCAATGGAGGTTACAGGCATGAAAAGCGTACTTCTGGTGAACGGCAGTCCCAACAAAAGCGGAAATACAGCTGCGGCGCTGCGGTTGGCTGAAACTGTGCTTGTGAAGCATGGCATTGCATGCAAGTGGTTCCAGCTGGGCAACAAGCCCGTGCGCGGCTGTATCGGCTGTGAGAAATGTGAGAATAGCCACCGCTGTGCCTTTACGGACGACCCTTGCAACGAGCTGATCGAAGCCATGCTGGCTGCGGATGGAATAATGATCGGAACGCCAGTATACTTTGCCGGGGCCAACGGCGCGCTGTGTGCGCTGCTGGATCGCGCATTTTATGCCGCAGCCAACCACGGGCAGCTGCTCAAGGGTAAGCCTGCGGCGGCCATTGCAAGTTGCTGGCGAGCCGGAGCCACCCCCTCCATTGACCGGTTGAACAAGTACTTTGCCTTCAGCCAAATGCCCATTGTGACCAGCAGCTACTGGAACGGCTACCTCGGCGCACAGGACGCCTTTGGCGCGGAAGCAATAGAGATTCTCGCCGCCAACATGGCGGAGATACTGCATACACGGTCAGATATCTGAATGAGCGAAGGTGAGAATCAAAATGTATCGGCTGCTGATTATCGAGGATGACCGAGGCATCGCCGAAGCCATACGGGCACAGGCGGAGATGTGGGATATTCAGGCGCGCTGCGTGGAGAACTTTCGAAATGTGATGGCTGAGTTTGCCCAGTTTGACCCGCACATCGTGCTGCTGGACATCTCCCTGCCCTTCTTCAACGGCTACCACTGGTGCAGCGAGATACGGAAGGTATCCAAAACGCCGATCATATTCATCTCCTCCGCCTCGGACAGCATGAATATGGTTATGGCGATGAACATGGGTGCGGACGACTTCATTGCCAAGCCCTTTGACCAGAGCGTTCTGATCGCCAAGCTACAGGCGCTGCTGCGAAGAACCTATGCCTTTGGCGGGGCGGTTCCACTGCTGGAGCATCGCGGAGCGCTGCTCAACACCGCAGACAGCAGCCTGCGCTACCGGGACGAAAAAATATGCCTATCCAAGAACGAATACCGGATATTGCTGGCGCTGATGCAGAGCAAGGGCAGGGTGGTGAGTCGGGAGCGGCTGATGGAGCTATTATGGGAAACGGACAGCTTTGTGGATGAAAACACCCTCACCGTAAATGTTGCCCGCCTGCGCAGGCGGCTGGATGCGGCGGGGCTGGAGAATTTCATCACCACGAAGCACGGCGTTGGCTACTGCATTGAGGATTGCTGACAGGGTGGTTGAAACGGGCATGCGCTTATTTGGAAAATACTTATGGCAGCGGCGGCGGATATGGCTGATCGGCGCGGTTTTCTGCGGCATATTTGCGTTGAGCTTCCATCTATACCATCTACCTGCCGAGGCTGCGGTATATCCCGCGCTGCTGTGCGGCGGGCTGGGCTTGGTGCTGGCGGCGCTGGACTTCATGCGCGTGAAGCGGCGGCACGAGGCATTGCGGCGCATCAAGAGCATCGCAGATATCGCTTCGGGTGACTTTGCCGCGGCCGGGGACATACTAGGCGAGGATTATCAGCGGCTGCTGCGGCTGCTGAGTCAGGAGCATGGAGCCTACCGCACGACGATGGAGGCTCGCTACGGGGACATGATCGACTATTACACCGTGTGGGCGCACCAGATCAAAACGCCGATCTCCGCCATGCGGCTGCGGTTGCAGAGCGAGGATACGCCGCTGAGCCACAGGCTGATGGGCGATCTTCGGCGAATAGAGCAATATGTGGAGATGGTGCTTGCCTTCCTGCGGCTGGATTCCAAAAGCACGGATTACTTGATACGGGAATATGATCTGGACAGGATCGTGCGGCAGGCAGTGCGACGGCTATCCTCGGAATTTATTGATCGAGGGCTGCGGCTGAACTACGAGCCGATTAAAGCGAGCGTGATCACGGATGAGAAGTGGCTGTGCTTTGTGGTGGAGCAGATTCTATCCAATGCGCTGAAATACACGCCTGCGGGCAGCATCACGATTTCCATGAAGGCAGGCATGCCGGGAAAAAGGATACTGTGCATCAGCGACACGGGCATAGGCATTGCCCCGGAGGATCTGCCGCGGATATTTGAAAGCGGCTTTACCGGCTGCAACGGCAGGAGGGACAAATCCGCCAGCGGACTTGGGCTATACCTGTGCAGACGCATATGCACAAACCTCGGGCATGGCATACGGGCGATATCCGTGCTGGACGAGGGGACCACGATCGAGATCGACCTATCCCAGCGCAGGCTGGAGGCGGAGTAGGCTGGCTGGCTTTTCTTACAAAAACGTTAGATTTGCAGGGGGATTTGTAAGCCAAATCGATGGCGGTGCAAATGCCCCTGCTGCTATAATATGGGCATAAAGCACAAGGAGGACATGGGTTTTATGCAGATTTTGAAGGTCAGCGGCGTGCAGAAGATATATTCCAGCCGCTTTGGCGGAAGCCGTGTGGAGGCGCTCAGGAGCGTTTCCTTCGATGTGGAGCAGGGAGAATACGTGGCCATCATGGGTGAATCCGGCTCCGGCAAAACCACGCTGCTGAACATACTGGCCACCCTCGACAAAGCAACCTCCGGCAGCGTGGCGCTGGATGGGCAGGAGCTATCCGCCATAGGCGACGCGCAGGCGGCAAGCTTCCGTCGGGACAACCTCGGCTTTGTATTTCAGGAGTTTAACCTGCTGGATACCTTCACGCTGGAGGATAATATCTATCTGCCGCTGGTGCTGGCGGGCAGGAGCTATGATGAGATGCACGCGCGGCTTATGCCCATCGCGGATCAGCTTGGGATCACGGCGCTATTGAAGAAGTATCCCTATGAGGTTTCCGGCGGGCAGAAGCAGCGTGCGGCGGTGGCGCGGGCGCTGATTACCCAACCGAAGCTGATCCTTGCCGACGAACCAACCGGCGCGCTGGATTCCCGTGCCACGGACGAGCTGCTGCGGCTCTTTGCCCAGATCAACCAGAGCGGGCAGACGATACTTATGGTCACGCACTCAGTCAAGGCAGCCAGCCATGCCGGGCGGGTGCTGTTTATCAAGGATGGCGAGGTTTTCCACCAGATCTACCGCGGCAGCAGCACAAACGAGCAACTCTACCAGATGATTTCCGACACCCTGACCATGCTGGCGACGGGAGGCGAGCGGGAATGAGAAGGAGCTTTTATCCGAGGCTGGCTTGGGACGCCATCGGCAAGAACAAGCGGCTGTACCTTCCCTACATGCTCACCGGCGCGGTGATGGCGATGATGTTTTATATCCTGCGCTACCTATCCGGCTCCCCCGCGCTGGCGCAGATGCCGGGCGGCTCGGTGCTGATGATGGTTCTGCCGCTGGGCTGCGTGGTGATCGGCGTATTTTCGCTGCTGTTTCTGTTTTACACCAATTCCTTTCTCATTCGCCAGCGCTACCGGGAATTTGGCTTATACAGCGTGCTGGGCATGGACAAGCGCAACATCAGCCGCCTGATGGCTTGGGAAACGGGCTTTACGGCGGCAATCGCCATCGGGGCAGGGCTGGCAGCCGGCATCGGGCTATCCAAGGCTGCGGAGCTGGTGCTGCTGAACCTGCTGCATATGAAGGTTGGCTTTCAGCTGAGCATAGGTGTCGGGGCGCTGTGGCAAACGGCGCTGATCTACGGCTGCATTTACCTGCTGCTTCTGGGCTTCTCCCTGCTGCGGATAAGGCGCTCGAAGCCGCTGGAGCTGATGCAGAGCCAGCGGGTGGGCGAGCGGATACCCAAATGCACGTGGCTGCTTGGGCTTCTGGGCGTGCTTCTGCTGGGCGCGGCTTACTATCTGGCTGTGCGGATACAGGAGCCTGTGACGGCGATATTTGTGTTCTTTCTGGCTGTGGTGATGGTTATTCTCGGAACCTATCTGCTCTTCATCTCCGGCTCGGTCGCCTTCTGCCGGCTCTTGCAGAGAAACAAGGGCTATTACTATAAGCCGAACCACTTCGTTTCGGTATCCTCGATGGTATACCGCATGAAGCGCAACGGCGCGGGTCTGGCCTCGATATGCATACTGCTGACGATGGTTCTGGTGATGATCTCCTCCACGGCAAGCCTATACTTTGGCAGCGAGGATTCCCTTATGAACCGCTATCCCAGCTGCATAAACATCAAGCTGAGCTTCGACGATATTTCCGGCATAAGCGATGAGAGCCTGAATCCTATACGGGATGCGCTGGGCAAGGCGACGGGCGTCGACGCCGACCTGAGCGGCGTGCGCTCCTGCACCGCCTCGGGGCTGTTTACCGAGGATGGCATCACCATAAACGTGGATAATGCGCCGAAGCTGGGTCTTGCCTCCTACGGCAGCATAGGCTACCTGTATGCATTTCCGCTGGAGGACTACAACCTGGCGACAGGCGCAGACGAGGTGCTGGAGGACGGTCAGTGCCTGCTCTACTGCGACAAGCTGGACATGGATTGGGAGGATTTCCAGATCGAGTACGGCGCGACCTACCATGTAAAGGAGCGGCTGGAGAGCTTCCCCGAAGACAGGGACGCCATCGCAATGACCATGCCGGCGCTGTATCTGGTGGTTAAGGATGTGGAGGCGCTTGCCGCGCCGCTGCGTCAGCTGCGCAATGGCTATGGTCTGCCGCTGATGACCTACGAATGGAGCTGCGGCATTGATGTTACAACCAATGCCGAGGAGGCTGCGGCGAGCGACGCTGCCAGCGCATTGCTAAGCAGGCTCTGCACACAGGAGGGCAGCCCGATCACCTCCTACTATGTGCAGAGCAGGAACGCCCAGCGCAACTCCTTCTTTGAAATGTACGGCAGTCTGTTTTTCCTCGGCATCATGCTGAGCATCGTATTTCTGATGGCTGCGGTGCTGATCATTTACTACAAGCAAATATCGGAGGGCTATGAGGATCAGAGCAGGTTTGGCATCATGCAGAAGGTTGGCATGCTCAAGCGGGACATTCGCAGGAGCATCAATTCCCAGATGCTAACGGTATTTTTCCTGCCGCTGGCGATGGCTGGCCTGCACCTAGGCTTTGCCTTTCCCTTCATCTCCAAAATACTGCTTATGTTCGCCTTCGATAATACCATGCTGAACATCGCCATCAACCTGATCTGCTTTGCCGCCTTTGGTCTGCTCTATGCGCTGGTTTACAGGATAACCTCCGGGGCATATTACTCCATCGTGAGCAAAAGCCCGACCAACAGGGCATAGGGCAGGTCAGAAAAGCCTCCCACCGCAGCCATTTGGGTCACGGCGGGAGGTTACTTTTATATGATTTACTAGAGTGCCAGCAGGGCGGAGAGCTGATCTTCGCCGCAGAGCTGCTTCAGGGCTGGCGCTGCGTAGCGGTCAAACTCGGTATGGTCGATCAGGCGGAAGGCTGCGGTGACAACGTCCACGGCAAGGGTCTGGCTGGCTTCTCCGTCTGGAGCCTCGGCAAGACAGCCAAGCAGCAGGAAACGCAGCAGGCTATATACCGCGCAGAGGGCTACATATTCATCATTGAGATCCACCGGACGATCCTGAAAGGGAAACTGGGCAAAGAACATATGGTTTGCCAGCAGCTGCTCCAGCCATATCTCCCAATCGGGCAGGAGGCGGGCAAGGCGGGCCTGCGCTGCGGTATAGCGCCGATAGGCTGCCGCCGGATTATCCAGCATAGCGCCGCCGCGGAAGTAGTTCAGCGCGCGCTCGCCATAGGCGCAGATGCTGTCGCTGCGGGCATCCATGATCTCCAGCATGCGCCCGGCAGCCCGCAGACCAAAGCCAAGCTGCGCCGCTCCGGCAGGCAGCTCACCCGGCGCTGGCAGGCTCTCCCTGCCGCTCAGCAGGGCGTCCACCCAGAGGTGATCCTTGGCTGTGAGCGCGGCGTTCATCGCCGAGAGAGCCTCGCCAAGCAGCTCCAGCCGCTGTGGCAGGCGATAGCGCCGATCCTGAATGCAGGCGATCAGCCAGAGGCGTATCTCCTGCTCTCGGCCGGCCGTTTCAAAATGGAAGCGGCGCGGCGGAGCCTCGGGCAGGTCAAAATCGAGGGGCAGGCTGGTAAAGCGCATGGGCGCCTGCCTATGCCTGAGCAGCTCAACCACAGCCTCGCAGCTATTGGCGCAGGAGCATTCATGCACCTCGCCGGTGCGCACGCCGCGGGGATAGAGGCGGCAGACCGCTGCCAGCACTTCCTCCCCCGCCTCCGCCTGAAGACCGCAGCGCCCATCCGCCAGCCGCAGCGGACACTGACCATCATAGCGGGGCAGGATGTGGGCATAGCCCTCGGGCGACGGATGCTCGGAGATGTGGAGCGCACAATCCAGCCTGCACTTCAGCTCCGGCGAGCAGGACACGCTCAGCAGCCTGAAGTAATCCTGAAGCGATATGGAAATCGGCCAGCCCTCGCAGCAAGCGGCGCGGCAAGCGCCCATCTTGCAGTGAAATTCCGGGTAATAATCCGGCGTAAGAAAACAACGAAGCTCGCTCATACTTTTCACCTGAATATTCTAACCTAACCAACCAAGCCAGTCCTCTCAAGCCAAACCAGCCCGACCAAGCCGGCCAGACCCATGGAGGCAGGCACGCCGCACCGCCGGTTCCAAGGGTGCTGCTGCCAAGACAAAATTATTATATGCGCAGATCGAAAAAAGTCAAGTTCTCGGAATAAATTTTCACAAAACTATAATTTTATGGCTGAAACAGCAGGGTTTTCGGCTGGTCTTAGGCTTGATAATGCATGCAGATCGAAGGTTTTTCCGTGGTATTCAGCTTGATTGGACGGGCTTTTATGGATTATGCAGGCTAAGCAGCATGGTTTGACCGAAAAATATCCCGAAAGCAGATGCTTTCGGGATATTCAAAGCATTGACAAAAGTCAATGCCTTGCAGAGTGATGAGAAAGCCTGCAAGACAAGGAAGCAAAAATCCAACCAATCGAAGAAGAATGGTTGGATTTTTTGTGTTTGTAGGCTTTGTCAGCGGTCTGATACCCCGAAAGCAGATGCTTTCGGGGTAGGTTTCAGAGGATAGGGGAAATGCTTCCCCGCCGCAATTTATTATTCGGGATCGACGATGATAACGCCCTTGACCTTCGGCTCCTTGGATTCGAGCATGAACTTGATGCCCTTTTCCGCATCCTCGAGGGAGAACTCGTGGGTGATGACCGGATCGAGGTTGACCTGACCGGAGGCAATGAGCTTGAATACCTTGTCCCATACCAGCGGAGAGAGCCAAGAGAAGCGCAGGGTCTTTTCGGACTTGAGGGTAGCCAGCACCGGAACCTCAAGGATATCCTTTGCACCTGCCTGACCGAAGTAGACGATGGTGGTGCAGGGGCCGGTGACGTTGAGGGCATCCTGAAGGGCGGACATATTGCCGGTTGCCAGTATGCAGCGATCTGCCAGATTGCCGCCATTCAGCTCGCGGATGCGTGCCGCCACGTCCTCAGCATAGTAGGGGGAGTTCTTATCGGTATTATTGATAACGTAGTCCGCGCCGCACTCGTCCTTTGCCTTGTTCAGACCATAGTCCTTGCGGGCAACCACGATCACCTTGCCAGCGCCGGCTGCGCGAACGAGCTGGGCCATCATAAGGCCGATGCCGCCAACGCCGTATACGACGACGGTCTGACCCATGCCAACCTCCAGACGATCCACCGCATGGGTGGCGCAGGCCAGAGGCTCTGCCAGCGCGGCAGACCGGAAGGGAACCTCATCCGGGATCTTGTACACGTGGGTGTACTTTGCCTTTACATACTGAGCCATAGCGCCATCGAACATGGTGCCAACAACCTCAAGGTTGGAGCAGGCGTTGAACTCGCCGCGCATGCAGGCGGGGCAGGCGTTGCACTGCATGACCGGGTTTACAGCCACGCGATCGCCCACAGCCAGACCGATCTTTTCGCCCATGGGGCCAACCTCGGCAATAACGCCGGAGAACTCATGGCCGAGGATCAGCGGACCCTTGCCATCCGGGGTATCCAGCGGGCTGCTTCCATTGTAATAAACCAGATCGGAACCGCAGATGCCGCATGCCTTTACCTTGATCAGCACTTCATTTTCCTTGATCTGCGGGATTTCCTCCTGACGGTAGATCATCTTATAGGGCTCCATGAAACGATTGACCCACATCTTGCCAGTCATATTATTAACCTCCCTTTCGTACAGCGCCGATAAATCAGCAGTCCTTGCAGAACTTCTTGTTCAGAGCATCGACAAACT
>CAYWLE010000064.1:0-7700 GCA_964458825.1 uncultured Oscillospiraceae bacterium
AGGAGATGCCCCTCGCGCTGGAGATGAGCCGGCGCATGCTGGAGGGTCGCGGCGCGTGGCGCATCCATGGCGGCGGCTTTGCCGGCACCATACTGGCGTTCGTGCCCAACGAGATGGTGGAAAAGTATGCCGCCGCCATGGACGCTGTGTTCGGCGAAAAGGCAACCACCGTGTTGAGCATCCGTCCCGAGGGCGTGGTTTGCATCAAATAAGCGCTGAACGCCGGGCGTGCTTTGAATTAACTGGAAAATGAGTTGGAAAAGGAACCTACGTTTGGAATATGAAATATCGCACAACCTCTGAAAACGATACCTTTATCCTTGCCTCGGCGCTGGCAGAGATGCTTGCGCCGGGGGATACCGTCATGCTGCATGGCGATCTGGGCGCAGGTAAATCCGTGTTTGCAAGGGGCGTGGCACGGGCGCTTGGCGTGACCGGCGCGATGCCCAGTCCTACCTTCACCCTGCTGATCCCCTATGAGGGCAGGCAGAAGCTTTATCATTTCGATCTCTACCGGCTGAACGACCCGGACGAGTTTTACGCCGCCGGGCTTGATGAGTTCATCGGCGGCGATGGCATTGCCGTGGTGGAGTGGCCGGAGATGGCGGATATCATGCCGGAGCCTGCGCTGGATGTGTATATCTCCCGAAGCGATGCAGGCGTGGACGAGCGGATCATCAATATCGAAAATTCGGGCGTGGCTGGCTTTGATCCGGCCTGCCTTGCAGCTTGGAGGGTGGATTAAATGAATATCATAGCCATTGATACCTCCGGCCCGCTGGCAAGCTGCGCCGTAATGAGGGACGGCAGTATTGTTCACCTCATTGCCATGAACCACGGGCTTACCCATTCGGAAACCATCATGCCCGCGCTGGAGGAAAGCATGCGTGCGGCTGGCGTCAGCTGTGCCGAGGCGGATGTGTTTGCCGCAGTTGCCGGACCCGGCTCCTTCACTGGCGTGCGCATCGGCGTGTGCGCGGCAAAGGGGTTGGCGCATGCGTGGGGAAAGCCCTGCGCAAGGGTGGATGCGCTGGAGGCTCTGGCGATGAACTATCAGGGCTTCGACGGCATTGCCTGCCCCATACTGGACGCCCGGCGGGGTCAGGTTTACTGCGCAGCCTTTGATATGAAAAATATGAAAAATGGCATGCCCGAGCGCATACTGGCAGACGACGCCGTGGCGCTGGAGGCATTTCTGGAAAGCTTGCCCCGCGACCGGCGGCTGGTGTTTCTGGGCGATGGCCTGCGGGTACACGCTGGCAAAATCCGTGAAATGCTGCCGGAGGCCGTGATCGCCCCGGCCAACCTGCGGGAGCTGCATGCGGATGCGGCTTGCCTGCTGGCTGCCCAGCGGCAGGAGGAATGGATGCCTGCCCATCTGCTTACCCCCATCTACCTGCGGGCGCCGCAGGCGGAGCGGGAGCGCGACCGGCGGCTGAAGGAAAATGATATGGGAAGCAGTGGAATGCAGAAAAATGACTGAGAAAATGACGGATAAAATGCCTGAGATCGCCGTGGGACTGATGACGGTGGAGGATATCGACGCGGTTCACCAGATCGAAACGGCATGCTTCAAGACCCCGTGGTCGAAGGAATCCTTTCGCCATGAGATCGAGGAAAACCAGTGCGCGCGCTATGTGGTTGTGCGGGAGGATGGCCGGGCAATCGCCTATGCGGGCGTGTGGTTTATTCTGGATGAGGGTCATATCACCAATATCGCCGTGCATCCAGATCGCCGCGGCATGGGCTATGGCAGGATGGTCACGGGCGCGCTGATCCAGTTTGCCGCCGACTGCGGCATGAACTGGATGACGCTGGAGGTTCGCCGCAGCAATAAGATTGCCCAGCAGCTCTACCACAGCTTTGGTTTCATCGATGTGGGCTATCGCAAGCGCTATTATGAAAATAGCGAGGACGCGCTGATCATGGCGCTGGAGCAGCTGCCCGAGGGCAACCCTGAAAACGACCCGCTGCTGGTGATCGAGGAAGATATTCAGGAAGCTGAGGAAAATACGACGGACGAGGCATAAAAGGCTCGAATGGGAGGCGCCATGCTCTTTAGCATTGTCAGGATCGTGGTGATCACCGCCTGCTGCATGCTGGCAGGCGCTTTTTCCATGCATTATTTGCAGGCGCAGCGCTATCAGCTGCCCGAGCTGCGCAAGGCTGTGCGCAGGCGACCGGACAAGCTGCTGCTGCCGGATGTGCTGATCGCCGCAGGCGCGGCGCTGCTGGATTGGTATCTGCCCATCCTGCTTTCACTGGCGATCCACAGGGAGGCGCTGCGCGATAGCCTGAGCAGCTGGCTGACGCTTGCTTTCTTTGCCGCTGCGGCGCTGCTGCTCTTCCTTGCACGCAGGCGCATATCCATGAAGAAGCCCTTCGGGCTTACCCGGCGCATCTGCCGGCTGATGGTGCTGTGCGCGATCATAAGCCTCGCGGGGGCGGTGCTGCTCTCGCTCTTGTCTCTGTCGCCCTACTTCATCTTTGCAGCGGCGGACTATGTGGTTCTGCTGGCTGCGCAGGCGATGCATCCGCTGGAGGAGCATATCAATGCTGGCTTCTATAATGCCGCAAGAAAGAAGCTCGCCGCCGTGCCGGGGCTGATCCGCATCGGTGTGACCGGCAGCTACGGTAAGACGGACGTCAAGCTCATGCTCAAGACCATACTCTCGGAAAAGTACCGCGTGCTTGCCACGCCGCCCAGCTTCTCCACGGCCATGGGTGCTGCGAGGGTGGTAAACGAGCAGCTGACGGATGAGCATCAGGTTTTCATCGCTGAGCTGGGCGCACAGAAAAAGGGAGAGGTAAGGGATATCGCCCGCATGGTGGCTCCCCAGTATGGCGTGCTGACCTGCGTGGGCGACGCCCATCTGGATAGCTTCGGCTCCATCGAGGCGGTGGCGCAGGCAAAGTATGAATTGATCGAGGCGCTGCCGGAGGATGGCGCAGCCTTCTTTGGCTCTGATAATGGCTTTGGCGACCGCCTGTTTCATATGTGCAAAAAGGAGAAGTACCGTGCGGGCATTGGCTCGGCGGCACGCTTTTACATGAGTGCGGAGCATGTGGAAACCGGCGTGCATGGCATGCGGCTGCAATTGCTCTGTGCCGATGGCAGCCATGCTTGGATACAGACCCGGCTGCTGGGCAGCTATAACGTGCGGGATCTGGCTCTGGCGGCGGCTGTGGCGCACAGGCTGGGTCTGAGTATGGAGGAGATCGCCCGGGCTGCGGAGAAGATTCGGCCGGTCAAGCACCACTTGCAGCTGGTTCCGGGTGAGATATGCGTGATCGATGATTCGGCAAACCAGCTTCCCGAGGCTGCCTGCGAGGCGCTGCGGGTGCTCAAGGAGTTTCCTGGGCGGCGGATATTGGTCACTGGCGGGCTGGCTGAGCCGGAGAGCGGCGCGCACAACCAGAGCTATGCCTTCGGCGCGCTGGCAGGCGGCTGTGCAGACCATGTGATCCTCATCGATCCAGAGGCAACCAGAGAGGTGATGGAGGGTCTGATGAGCGTGAAGTATCCCAAGTCCTCGGTGCGCATGGTGCGCCGGGAGGAGGATGCGGCAGCCATCGTGCAGGACATTGCAGAGGCTGGCGATACCATACTCTATGAGGGCGTGTATCCCAAGACGGATGAAGCAGAGGAATAAGCAAACAAAGCAAAAACGCATGACCTTCGGCTAGATGGTCATGCGTCTATTTATATTGCCCGCTTATTTGTGCTGCTTGATGTAATCGCTTCTGAGGATGGCGTATAGCTCCACATCCACATATTTACCCTTGTTCAGCATCCGCTGGCGGAGGGTGCCCTCGTGCTGCATGCCGCACTTGCGCATCACCGCGCCGGAGGCAGGGTTGTCGGTTTCGTGCTGCGCCTCAATGCGGTTCAGGTTCAGCGTGCGGAAGCCATGATCGATCAGCGCGGCGAGCGCCTCGGTCATGATGCCCTGATTCCAGTACATGCGGGAGAGGGAATAGCCAGCCTCGGCGGCGGCATTTTCCCGCTGGATCCACATAAAGCCGATGGTGCCGATGATCTTGCCGCTCTTTTTCAGCTCGATGCCCCAGCTGGCAGGCTCGCCCATGCGATATTTGCGCAGCATGAAGCGCAGGTAGCTGCGTGCCTCGGCAACGTTTGCATAGGCGTCCCATAGCACGTGGCGGGCCACCAGCGGGTCGCGGCCATAGTCGTATATGTCTTGAGCATCCCGCATATTCAGCCTTCTCAGGCGCAGTCTGGGCGTTTCAAGGGTGGGCATGTATCCGTAAGCATATTCCATGCGGAATCCGACCTCCGTTGGATGAATCAATCTGCCGTGTCAAATCAGGCTCTTTGCCATGCAGAGGGCAACCTGCGTCTTGGCATCGCGCAGCTCGCCGCGCATCACCATTTCCAATGCATCGTGGAAGGGCAGCTTCACAAGGTTCAAAAATTCATCCTCGTCCGGGTGGCTGTCGCCTAAGCGCAGGTCGCGGGCAAGGTAGAGGGATATCCGCTCGTTGGAAAAGCCGGGGGTGGTGAAGCTGTCGCACAGGTGCAGCCAGTTGTCCGCCTCAAGCCCGGTCTCCTCCTTCAGCTCGCGCTTTGCAGCCAGCAGCCGATCCTCATCCACGCTATCCAGCTTGCCTGCGGGAATCTCCAGCAGCGCCTGATCGATGGGCGCACGGAACTGGCGAACCAGATATACGTTTCCCTCGCTGTCGATGGGTAGCACCGCCGAGGCGCCCACATGCATGGCAACCTCCCGCTTGGCAGCCTTGCCGTTGGGCAGCAGGTTGGTCACATGGTCGATATGCAGTATGATACCGTCGAAAACCCGCTCCCGGGCGATGTTTTTTTCCAATATATGCTCGTCATTGAATTTTCTCATGCCGTAAGCCTCCGCAACAGGGAAAATTGCCGTGCAAAAGCACGCTTGGGAAAATATTCGACTCCCGCGCCCGGAAATCCTGCTAATTTGCTCTAGCCAAACCAGCGAAATTGTAGTATAATAGCCTTAGCAAGCCAAAAATGTGTTGGCGGGCTGTGAAACCAGAAAGGAGATGATTGGGTTGATACAGATTATCCTCGGTGACAAGGGTAGCGGCAAAACCAAGCGTCTGATTGATCTCGTGAACGAATCACTCAAGAATGAACACGGCGATATTATTTTCGTTGATGATGATAAGCGTTATATGTATGACCTGCGCCACGAAATTCGCTTTGTGGATGCCAGCGAATACCCTGTGGGCGAGAAATGCACCGCCACGGAGCTGCTGGGCTTCATCTGCGGCATGCTTTCCGCCAATTTTGATGTTTCGCTGATCGCAATGGACGCCTTCATGAAGCTCGTGCGCACCCCCTTGGACGATGCAGAAATGAAGGATTTCTTCGAAAAGCTGGAACAGCTTTCCGAGGCGCATAAGTGCTCTTTCCTGATTTCCGTAAGCGCTCCCGCCGAGTCTGTGCCTGAATATATAAGTAAGTACGTTATTTAATATAATTGTCTTCGCCGGCTTCAGCGCATGCTGGGGTCGGCTTTTCTCTGCAAAGCGCAGAGGCTGGGAGGTGTAAAATATGCGCTGGTGGATGAAGCTTGCCGCCCTGCTTGCCCTGCTTGCCCTGCTGGCTTGGCTGGGCTATGCCATGGTCGCGGGGCTTGTGGGTATGCTCAATGGCACGGATATGGGCGCGGGGGAGCGGGATCCCATGTTCGCCGAGGAGCCAGAGCGCATCGAGCGCCCAGCTTCCCTCGATGCCGAGGAGCCGCCGCCGGATAGACCCACGCTGGATGATTATGTTCCCGAGGTGCAGTCCCCCGTGGAGCAAACCATAGATGAACTGATCCGCGAGGCTGAAGCGGCGGAGCAAGCCGCCAGTCAAGCCCCAAATCATACAAAAAATGCGGCGAAATGATAATTTAACATCAAGTTTTGCAAATTTATCATTGATTATGCGGCTAAAATGGGCTATAATACATCTTGTGTCAATACGCTCACTAGCCCCGAGCTTAAGGCATGATGCGTAAAGAGTCCTGACCAAACTTCTTTCGCAAAAGCATTGATCTTATTTTGGAGGAATTACTCGTGAGTACTTATATGGCGAATCCCCAGAACGTCGAGCGTAAGTGGTACGTGATCGACGCAGAGGGCATGGTTTTCGGCCGCCTGGCTTCTCAGGTTGCATCCATGCTCAGAGGCAAGCATAAGCCCACCTTCACTCCCAACTGTGATTGCGGCGATTATATCATCGTTATCAACGCTGATAAGCTCGTCTTCACCGGCAAGAAGCTCGATGACAAAATGTATCGCTATCACACCGGCTATCCGGGCGGCCTGAAGGAGATCCCCTATCGCCGTCTGATGGCAAAGAAGGCTGATTTCGCCTTCGAAGAGGCTGTTCGTCGCATGCTGCCGAAGGGCCCCCTCGGCTATGCCATGCTGAAGAAGCTGTTCGTGTATTCTGGCGCAGAGCATAAGCATCAGGCTCAGAAGCCCGAAGCTCTGAAGCTGTAATTAGGGAGGAGGACGAAAAATGGCTAATTCTGTTTGCTTCCATGCCGTTGGCAGAAGAAAGAAGGCGATCGCTCGCGTTCGTCTGATCCCCGGTGAGGGCAATATCCTCATCAATAAGCGTTCTATCGACGAGTATTTCGGCTACGAAACCCTCAAGACCGTGGTTCGTCAGCCCCTCACTCTCACTGAAACCCTCGGCAAGTTCGATGTTATCGTAAATTGCAAGGGCGGCGGCTTCACCGGTCAGGCTGGTGCAATCCGCCATGGCATCGCCCGTGCTCTGGTAAAGGCCGATGAAGGCTATAAGGCCGCCATCAAGAAGGCCGGTTACCTCACCCGCGACCCGCGCATGAAGGAGCGCAAGAAGTACGGCCTCAAGGCTGCTCGCCGCGCACCTCAGTTCTCCAAGCGCTAATTTGGAGCCGCCTGTGCCGGAGCTGCCTCCTGCACAAGCCTTATATCAACCCCTGCTGCATCTGCGGCAGGGGTTTTTGCATCCCTTCAAAATCTTCCTCCCCCCGCCATAAAAAATCCACATTCCCACCCCTTTACATCGCATTCCTTCCTGTGCTATAATAAACCAAAGTCAATATTACTCATCGATATTTGATCGTAATATAGATTGCGTTCGTGTTTTCCCTCGACCATAGAAAGGAGCCTGTCCATGAAAAAGCTGCGTCCAGTCCTGCTCTCTGCACTTCTTTTAATCGCTGTTTTGCTGCTGTGCGGCAATGCCATGGCGGAGGAGAAAGACTACTCAAAACTATTGATCTGCCCTGATTGTGGCGGAGATGTCAAAGCTCCAGGACCTCTGGAATCATGTGTTGTCAGGATTACTGGGCCAGAATGTACGACGTGTAACGAAGTGTTTCTTTGTGGAGGTCACTATTTTGCCCCAAACGACCGCGACTGCACGGCGTCATACATCTATTGCCAGAGATGCAAAAAGACTTTTTGGCCAGGAGAAAAAAAACAGAACGCCCATAGCTGGTCAAATGGCAAATGCACGCATAAAGGAGTTTATCTGGGCCAGGAAATATGTGTCCCCTGCACCGTTGCCTGCAACCATTCCGGCGAGAACAACCACGGCTCATGGGAAACCTCCACCGGAATCTGCTCCTGCGGCCTGAAGTGCATTCACCAGCCCGACGGCACAGTGGATGCCGGCTGGGATGAAAATGGCAAGTGCAAGGCCTGCGGCG
>CAYWLE010000064.1:7800-9513 GCA_964458825.1 uncultured Oscillospiraceae bacterium
CGGCTGGGATGAAAATGGCAAGTGCAAGGCCTGCGGCAAGTCCTGCGACCACTCCGGCACGACCGGCAACGGCTTCTGGAACAACGGAACCTGCGCCTGCGGCGTAACCTGCGACCACTCCGGCAACACCAACCCCCACTGCACCACCAACGCCACCTGCTCCGTCTGCGACAAACTCCTTTCCGCCACCGGCCACGACTGGACGTCAAATATAAATTGCACCGCGGTTGTTGAATGCGGCAATCCCGGATGCTCCCAACCGCGCCCAGAGTGGAAAACTTACCAGTCCAAATACAATAGCCATGCAATGAAAAAAGTTGCTGCTACTGACAATAGCTACTATGATTGTCAGAATAAAGTCGTTATATTTTCACAAGTAGGTGGTGGATACGAAACAAAGCAATGTCAGTACCGATGCTATCATGACGGCCAACAGCACACGTACAATGTAACTGCTAATAGCAATGATATTGACTTTTCCTGTACATCCTACACATATGATGAAAATGGCGTTTGCGGCTGCGGCTTGGTCTGCGATCATGGTATTGATTCATTCGATTGCACTGCGACCTATGAGATCGACACCTGCTCAACCTGCAATGCGGTTCTGCACTATGGAAAACCTTATCATAATGTCAGTCAGGCAGACTGCACGCAAATGGCTAAGTGTACCAATCCCGGCTGCAAGCAGGAATTTGATCCAGTTAAAGTGTCCTCCTTGGTAAATAAATATGTGTGGCATGCCTATCTCATCGATCTGGATCGGGAGCCTGATATATATACCGTCACCTGCGGTAGGAATATTATTGCATCCGCCAATGTCTATAAGGATGGAACTGTCTCGGGTTGCGATCTCGGCAATTGCTCAATAGATTGTAACCACAGAAATGCCAATGATGATCTAAATTACAGAGAGGATAGTTTTAATTGTTCTAATTGCTGGATGCACCTGTTCGGTCATCATGAATTCAATGATGTCGATTGTACGAAAATAACGAAATGTAGCAAATGTGGCTACTCCACCAAAACATATACCAACCATAAATTTGATGCCAACGCTGCAACCGGTAAATGCACCCGCTACGGCTGTAATATCACCTGCGACCACTCCGGTCAGAACGGCCACGGCTCCTGGAACAACGGAACCTGCTCCTGCGGCTATACCTGCAAGCACAACACTGCCAAGGGCTGGACTTGTGACGAAACCACCGGCGCCTGCAATACCTGCGGCGTAAGCCACGAGCATGACCTGAAGGATGGTATCTGCCAGACCTGCGGCTACATCGCCTGCAAGCATACCGCGCCCCGCACCGACCTGCGCTGGGAGCTGCAACCCACCTGTGTGAGCGATGGCGTGCTGATCCAGAAGTGCAGCAAGTGTAATTCGGAGGTTCCGCTCAAGGTGAACGCCCTCGGCCACCTCGCCGTGGATGATGAGGCGGTTGCTCCAACCTGCGCCAAGCCCGGCTTGACCGCTGGCAAGCATTGCGACCTCTGCGGTCTGATCTTGGTTGAGCAGAAGAATATTCCCGCCCTCGACCATGCCGTGGTGATCGATGAAGCCATAGCACCCACCTGCACCGCAACTGGCTTGACCGAAGGCAAGCACTGCTCGGTCTGCAATGAGATCCTCGAAAAGCAGCTTCCCCTGCCCAAGGCAGAGCATACCGTGGTGATCGACGAAGCCATAGCACCCACCTGTGCTGCAACTGG
>CAYWLE010000065.1:0-9498 GCA_964458825.1 uncultured Oscillospiraceae bacterium
ATACCTATGCAGATGTCAGCGAGTGGGAAACCAAGGCAAAGGATCTGGCTGGCCGCTTCGTGAAGAACTTCGTGAAGTACACCGGCAATGATGCTGGCAAGGCTCTGGTTGCTGCAGGTCCCGAAGCGGAATAACGCAGGATAGTCTGTGAAGATTTAATTCTTCTAGGCAACATTTCAAGCCCGATGGAATCATCCACCGGGCTTTTTTCATTTGCATATTGCATTTTTCAGATGCTTGGAGTATAATGGATATATTCAAAGAGGGGAGGGGTGCGCGTGGCAAAGTATTGCGTGCTGGATGAAAGCAAGCTCTGCGATGAATGCGGCGAGTGCCAGCGCTGCGACCTCGACCCGAACAAAATTTGCGATAACTGCATGAAGTGTGTAAAGAGCGGCGCCGATTACACTGCCATCGAGATAGATGAAATTCAGGATGGCAGCGAGTCACAGCTCTGATCCGCGCTGCGCTTCAGGCTCATCTGCTCAGATATGCCGATCCTTCATCGTGGTTTTCAACCCTTTCAGACAGAGGGAAGGATTCAGGATCGATGAAGCTCGGCAATCCTTCGTCCTTTCTATCTATGCACAAAAGACAGCTTTTGCGAATAGATATCGTGCTATTTGTGCAATTGTAGCTCAACCTAGGCTTCCGCACCAACCTAACAGCCAAAACCACAATCCCGGAGGTTTTTATGTCCAGCTATGCCGATGAACGTGCCAAGGATCTCGTCTTTCTAACCCGCAGCGCACTGCGTGAGCTGCCGCCTGTCTGCGCCGATTTTATTCGCGCCATCGAGTTGACCACTCAACCGCTGACGCGCTATGCCTACGTCTCCGATCTCAAGCTCTTTTTTCACTATCTCATCAGCGAATGTCCGGCATTTGCGGATATAAAGATCACTGACATCAGCACGACCAGCCTAAGCGCGATCACCGCACGCGACCTGCAAATGTACATGGAATATCTCTCCCTCTACATCAAAAATAACGCGCAGGTTACCAATACGGAGCTTGGCAAGATGCGCAAGCTTGCAAGTTTACGCAGTTTTTACAGATACATGTTTAAGAATGGGTTAATTCAATCAGATGTTGCCCAGCTCATTGACATGCCAAAGCGCCATGAAAAGCCGATTGTCCGGCTTGAGATCGATGAGGTTGCCCGTATGCTGGATCTTGTCGAGAGTGGCGAAGCTATGAGCGAGCGCCAGCGCGCCTACAACCAGAACACACGCGTGCGCGATCTCGCCATCCTCACCCTCTTCCTAGATACGGGCATCCGCGTGAGCGAGCTGGTCGGCATCAATATAAGCGACGTCGATTTTTCCATCAATGGCTTCCTCGTCACACGTAAGGGCGGCAACCAAACCATACTCTATTTTTCTGATGAGGTTGAGGATGCCCTGAAGGATTACCTTCAGCTGCGCAGCGAAATAACCGCGGCTTCCGGCGATGAGGACGCTCTCTTTCTCTCCCTGCAAAACAGGCGCATCTCTGTTCGCGCTGTGCAAAATATGGTCAAAAAGTACGCAACGCAGGCTGCTCCCCTCAAGAAAAACCTCAGCCCGCACAAGCTGCGTTCCACCTTTGGCACGAACCTTTACCATGAAACTGGCGATATTTATCTTGTTGCCGATGTACTTGGTCACTCAGATGTCAACACAACACGCCGTCACTACGCAGCCATGAGCGATGATCGCCGTCGCCTCGCAGCCAAGCTGATACGCGCCCGTGACGACAAAAAGAAGGAGGATTGAGCATGAAAATAGACCAAAGTCTAATTAGACTTTGGTCTATTTTATGTAGTGTATCTTGATTTCTCCCGTTGCCAGTTCGTCACAGCGGTTGTTGAGCGGGTTGTCAGCATGTCCCTTTACCTTGTGCCATGATATTCTGTGTATGTTTGCCAGTTTAAGCAGGTTCTCCCAAAGGTCGCGGTTTTCCACAGGCTTTTTATCGCTCTTGATCCAACCTCTGCGCACCCAATTGCCCAGCCAGTTCTGTAAAAAGGCATTGGTTAGGTAGGCGCTATCTGAATAAATATCCACAATACAAGGCTCCTTCAGTCGGGACAGTGCCTCGATTGGAGCCAGCAACTCCATACGGTTGTTGGTTGTGTGCGCCTCATAGCCCGAAAGCTCAAGCTTCTTATCTTTATAAATCAAAATTGCAGCCCAGCCGCCCGGACCCGGATTGCCCGAGCACGCTCCATCGGTGTAAATCGTAACTTTTTTCATCGGCCTATTCACGAAATCGCTCATGAATCCTTCTCCACTTCTGCTTGCTCAAATGCTGCCAAGGTTGCATATACATTCGATATAAGCGCATCAATATACGTATCTATTCCTTCATCAGTTCGCCGCGTCGATAACGTATCCAGTCTTGCTAAACTGAAACCGGCATCCTCCAGCGCCCGACAGAAAGCCGCGGGCGCCTGCCTCTCAATGAGTATCACCCGTGCCTCGCATGTCAGCAGGGACTCGATGCAGTGCTCAAGCTCCGCATCGTAATATGCCTCGCCACTATCGCGATCCAAGCACCTCTCGATCGTCAGAGCGCATTCCTCCGCTGTGTAGATGAGAGCCTCATTGAGGACGATTACAGGATTGCCTGCCAGAGGACCAACCAAGGTCTGCATTTCATCCTGAACCGACTTTAGTCTGTTATAAAAACCGACTAGGTTCTGTTCATATATTTCACGATTATCCGGGTCATATAGGCTGAGGCTTGCTGCAATCCTCTCAGCAATCTGCTTTGCACCATCCGTCTTTAGAAAAATATGCGGATTTTCACCATTCCAATGTGAATCCTCGCTCGGTTCAGCTGGGCTATAGCTGCTCAGATCCATATTGTAAAGCACCGCAGATATCGCCGGACCATCCTCGCCAAGGGAAAAGAGCAGGCTTTCGAAGCTTTCCAGTCCACGACCACCGATGATTATAGCATCCGCCGAGCGCGTCAGAAGCGCAAGATCCCAGTCCGAAAGCTGGTAATCCCGCAGGCAGCCATCCTGTGGCTGCACAAGGCAACTCACGCGCAGGTCAGGCACGCCCTCGGAAAGTGCCTTCGTGATGGCATAGATGGGATAGAAGCTTGAGTATATGTTCAGCACACCGTCATCCGCTGCCTCCGGCTGCTCCATGGTGCAGCCAACGAGCATGACTGTCAGCAGTGCAATGCAGATCAAAAGCGCCGTTATTCGTTGCTTATGCATGCTAGCTCCCTTCTTTCAAGGCTCATAAACCGGTCTGCTGGCTATTATAACACAGTTGTGCAAAATGAGCAATGCCGCAGAATGCATTGTTTCTGCGGCAATTTCAAGCCTTATATTCTGCTTACCACAGTTCCATCAGCTCCACGCCGCTGTAGTAATGCTCGATAATCTCTTCGGCGCTTCTGCCGTCCTCCGCCATGCCGTAAGCGCCCCACTGGGACATGCCAACGCCGTGGCCGAAGCCGCTGCCGGTGAAAATGACGTTGCCGTTGTCAATGGTCACGCTCTCGATTAGCGTGCTCTTGAGCTTCGATGCGCCGATCTGTAGCCTGAACGACGGTGCAGATACCTCCTGCCCATTCACAAGGAAGCTCACAGCCCGCCCGGACTCCCCTCTCTCACCGATTCCAAAGCTCTCCAGCGAGTCTATCTTCACACCCACGTCGCCGCAGGCGCGGATCACGTCCTCAACGCTGAAGTCCGCCGTCCAGTGCTTCACCTCGTCGGGAGCCTTTTCCGAATCCGGGGAAGCCGTCACCCGCAGGTAGGCTGGGTCGCTCGTGTATTCCAGCGCCTTGGTGGGCAGCTCCGTCCTGCCGCCGGAATGGGCATGGAACCATGCCTGCGTAAATTCACCATTCGCAGCCATAACGATGCCCCGCGTTTCATTTACCGCCTGACGAATGCGTTCGTTCACGGAAGCAGCGTTATAAGCCTGTGCCTCACGCACGTCGGTGGAGATGTCCGCGCCATCATAGCCGCTCTTCTTCGTGGATAGGAAGCTCATGGTGAAGGTTCGCGCCAGTATGGCCTGTGCCTTCAGCGCCTCAATGGGCCAGTCGTTGCGCATCTCGCCGGCAACCACGCCCATCACGTAGGTTTCCAGATCCATCTGCTCAATGCTCTGGCTTGCGCTGTCGTAAACCTTGAGCATCGGTACGCCGTCAGCATTCTTTTCCAATCGTTCCGGTATGGCGGGTACGTCAGCCCTTGCTTCAGGGCTGTGCATGCATGCAGCGCAGCCAAATGCGATCAGAGCCACACATAGTGCAGCCAGCATTCGCTTCGAAAATGCAATTCTCTGGTTCATGCTAAAAATCACCTCGAATTTCATCATAAACCAGCCGCCGCCATTTTATACCTTGCGAAGCCGTAAAGGCTGCAAAATCAGCGCTCGTTGAACAGTCCCAGCTCGCCGATGGCCTGCGATACCGTGTCCACGCCAACCACCTGCATGCCATCGGGGATGCGCAGGTTCCGCAGGTTGCTCTTGGGCAGCAGCACATGATCGAAGCCCAGCCGCATGCATTCCACAATGCGCCGCTCCGCCTGCGGCACGGCGCGAACCTCGCCAGCCAAGCCAACCTCGCCCATCACTGCCCAGTTGCCCTCCGTGGGACGGTTTCGGAAGGAAGAAGCCACCGCAGCGCACAGCGCCAGATCGGCCGCAGGCTCCGTCAGCGACATGCCGCCCGCAATATTGATATATACGTCCTTATCGTAGAGCCGCATGCCCGCCCGCTTCTCCAGCACGGCCAGCAGCAACGCCAGCCTGCCCTGCTCCACGCCGCTTGCCATGCGCCGTGGATTGCCAAATACCGTGGTGGCGACCAGCGCCTGCACGTCGGTCAGTAGCGGACGCGAACCCTCTATCGCACACATGATGACCGAGCCGCTGGCGTTGTGGGCGCGTTCGGAGAGCAGAGCCTCGCTGGCGTTGAGCACCTCCGTCATACCCTCGCTGGTCATTTCAAACATACCAAGCTCGTTGACCGAGCCAAAGCGGTTCTTCACTGCCCGCAGCAGCCTGTACTGGTGCTGTCTGTCGCCCTCGAAGTAGAGCACTGCATCCACCATGTGCTCCAGCACCCGCGGTCCTGCGATCGCACCCTCCTTGGTCACGTGGCCAACCAGAAACACGCTGCAATTGCCCATCTTAGCCAACCGCATCAGCCGTGAGGCGCACTCCCGCACCTGCGATACGCTGCCCGGTGCGCTTGCCATCTCCGGCAGATACATGGTTTGTATGGAATCCACCACAACCACGCCGGGATGCAGCTGTTCCATGCGCTTTTCCACAGTGTTTAGGTCGTTTTCAGAGAGTACATAAAAGCCAGAGGCGCTTGCTCCCAGCCGGTTGGCGCGCAGCTTGATCTGCCGCGCTGATTCCTCGCCGGATACGTATAGAACCTCGGTTCCGCCGTTAGATAGGTTCGCACAGACCTGCGTCAGCAGCGTGGACTTGCCTATGCCAGGGTCGCCGCCCACCAGCACCAGCGATCCCTCCACAATGCCGCCGCCCAGCACCCGATCCAGCTCGCCGATGCCGCTTGGTATGCGCAGGAGTTCATCATCGGGGATCTGGTCTATCCGCAATGCCTCGGCATCGCTGCCCGGAGCGCGCTTGAGCTTTTTCTCGCCCATCGCAGCCTCCACCTTTGCCTGCTCCGTCAGTGTATTCCAATTGCCGCAGTCGGGACAGCGACCCAGCCAGCGGGGAGTTTCATAGCCGCATTCGCTGCATACATATATCGATTTGGCCTTTGCCACAATTTCTTCCTCCAATATTCCAATTGAATTCATTATATCACAGCCAAGTGAAACTTGCCATATCTGTCTTTTCGTTTTATAATAGAAATTAGAATTATCTTTGTATAAATGGAAGTATGCCTATTTTTCATGCATCCTTCCGCAAAAGGGAGATACCAATGCAGGATTTCGAGAACATCGAGAACAAAGCCCCCAATTCTGCCTCTGCCGAGTCAACCAGTGCAGATCAGGCAGCCAGCCAGCCTTCCCCCAACCGCGGCAGGCACCGTGCCCGCACGCCGGAGGAGATCGAAGCAGCGGCTGCCGACGCGGCAGAAATGGATGAGGATATCCTTGGCGATGAGGACGATATTCCCCTCCGCCGCAAGAAAAAGCAGCCGACTGGAAGGCCCGCTGGAAAGGCGGGAAAGGCACAGCCTAAGAAGGGTAAGAAGGCTGCCCGAAAGGCGCCGCCCCTCTTTTCCGAAAAGAAGTTCAGGCGCAAGAAGAGCATATTTGAGATCATGTCTGCCACCGGCGAGGAGAGCCTCATCAAGCCCATCCACATCCTTGGCAGGGAGATACGCTTCTGGCCGCTGTTCATCCTTGCCGCCATCGTGGTGCTTGTGGGCGTAATCGTCATGAGCAACGGCAATGTCAGCCTCGTTTCCCAGCAGGTCACGGTGGTTGGCTTGCCAAAGGAGCTGGAAAATTATAAGGTTCTGGTTCTCTCCGATCTCAATGGCAAGCGCTTTGGCGACAAGCAGAGCGCCCTCGTCCGTCAGGTGGAGAGCGCTGGCTATGATATCATCCTCTGCATGGGCGATATGGTCGGCAAGGATGGCGATCCCGAGCCGTTCTATGAGCTGCTGGAGGGTCTTGATAGCCCCGAGGATGTATACTTTGTCTGCGGCGACGCCGATCCCGGCCCCTACCTCTCCTCCCCTCGCCAGATTCAGGGTACGCTGGAGCAGCTGGTTCTGGAGGATTGGATCCTTGGCGCCATGGAGCGAGGAGCAAATTATGTGAATGCCCCCATCAGCCTCGATATCGGCGAGAGCCGCATATGGCTGACTCCCACCTCCTACCTCAACCTCAACTCCGTGGATTACCTCACCGAATGGAAGGATCAAATGCGGCAGGAGGAGGACGGCGTGATCTCCGGTCTTGCCACAGACTACAATTCCCTGCCCTTCACCAGCCACCGCTATGCCCTCGCGCAGCAGTTTTATGATGCGGTCAAGAAGATCAGCTCCTCTGATCTCGTCATTGGTCTATCCCATGTGACGCCGGACGACGCCTTCATCACTGCGGCAGCCAGCCATTCTACCAGCGCTGGCTTCATGCCGGAGCCGGAGCTGCTGGTTTCCGGTCATTATTGCGGCGGCGTATGGCAGTTGCCTGCCGTGGGCGCGGTGTATGTGCCCAGCCGCCTGCTGCCCCGCAACGGTTGGTTCCCCGCGCAGGAGGATGTGTCCGGTCTGTCCCGCATCAGTGAAACGCAGGTCTACATCAGCGCCGGTCTTTCCACCACCTCCGCCATTCCCCTGCTGCCCTTCCGAGCCTTCAACGATCCTGAGATCGATTTGCTCACCCTGACCGCCAAGCTCCCGGACAACATGCTGGAAGCGGCAAAATAAACGCAGATGATCGACTCTGCTTCAACCCTTTCATCCCCGCCGATACGTGCTGCGGGGATGTTTTTTTGTGCGTTATATACCCCAAAAGCCACCCAACCAGTATAAAATTTCCTCCTGCCGCCATACTGAAAGCATCTAAAGGCATGCCCGGAGGTGAAATACATGCAGAATATGCCCCGTGAGGAGCTGCTCCGTTCCTCCCTCAGCGGCGAGCTGGATAGGGACGTTGCCATGCTGAAAACCATACTCAACGTCCCGCTCAATGAAGATCCCATCTTCCGTCCCTGCGAGGCAAATGGCCTGCGCTTCTGTGCCGTCTATATCGAAGGCATGGCGGATGATAAAAAGCTCAGCGACTATGTGCTGCGTTCCCTGCGCCATAGCCAAACCCATCCCGGCATCACCGCCCAGCAGCTCAGCGACGCCGTGGTTGAGATTGCCCAGTCCGATCCTCTAGCAGAGCTTAATGCGCTTGTGCCCAAGCTCCTCTCCGGCATGAGCTGCCTTCTGATCGATGGCTCTAAAGAGGCACTCGTATTCGAAACCCGCAATTATCCCCATCGCGATGTCTCTGAGCCCCTTGCCGAGGCGGTGGTGGATGGCTCCCATGAGGGCTTTACCGAGCACCTGCGCACCAATGTGAGCCTCCTGCGCCGCTATGTGCAGTCGCCCGAGCTGGTGACCCGCATGGTGCATGTCGGCACGCGGATACCCACCCAGCTTGCCGTGGTTTACCTGAATGGCGTGGCTTCCGAGGGCTGCGTCAGCGAGGTCATGCGCCGCCTCAAGCGCATCCGTGCAAAGGCTGTGCGCGGCACCGGCGATGTGCAGCAGCTCATTGAAGATCATCCCCTTGCGCTGCTTCCACAGATGCTCCAGACCGAGCGTCCAGACCGTGCAGCCTCCTGTCTGACGGATGGTCAGGTCGCCATACTCGCAGAGAACTCCCCCTATGCCCTCATCGCGCCAGTCACCGTATTTCACCTGATCCATGCCTCGGATGATTCCTTCCTCCGCTGGCAATATGGCACGGCTCTGCGCTGCATACGGCTGCTTGGTCTGCTGGTTTCCCTGCTTCTGCCGGCGGTCTACCTCGCCGTCACCCTCTATCATACCCACCTGATCCCCATGCCGCTGCTCACCTCCATTGCTGAATCTCGCGCCAACGTGCCGTTTCCTGTCATTGCGGAGGTTCTGTTCATGGAGTTTTCCTTCTATCTGCTCAACGAGGCTGGTCTGCGCACGCCATCGCGCATCGGCTCGGCATTTGGCATCGTCGGCGCGCTGGTTCTGGGTCAGGCGGCGGTTTCAGCCTCCATCATAAGCCCCATACTCATCATTATCATTGCCCTCACCGGGCTTGGTAACTATGTGGTTCCAAATTATGGCTTTGGCATAGGGGTGGTGCTCTATCGCCTCGGCTTGATCCTCTTGAGCCTCATGCTGGGGCTGTATGGCGTGATGCTTGGCTTCTTCCTCATCCTGCTCCAGCTCTGCGCCATGAAGTCCTTCGGTGTGGATTACTTTGCCCCCATCGCACCGCTGCGCCGCCATAACCCGGATATCATCCTCCGCCTGCCTGTCTGGTTGCAGCGCAGGGAGATGTTCTTCTCCTCACCGGGCGGCTGGATGCGCAGCAAGGATAGCCATAAGGCAGCCAAAGCAAATGGAAGGGAGGATGCCTAAATGCATACCCAGCCCGGCAGGAGCGCCGCCGCGCCGATCATGTATATCACCATTGCCGCACGCCTCTTTTGGGGCATGGCTGTGGATTGCCCCATCGTGCATAACGCCGCATGGATGTGTCCCCTCGCAGGCTTTGTTATTGCCCTTCCCTTTCTGCTGTGCTGCAATTGTGCCGCGAGGCTCGGCAGCGATTCTCCCGTCAATAACCTCGCCGCCCGCTGTCCTGCCGCCGTGAGCCAAACCAGCCTAGGCTTGCTTGCCCTGCTGCTTCTGCTGGATTGCGCGGTAAACATGCGCATGCTGGCTGGCACGGCAAATGTGCTCGCCCTCGGCAGCCTGCCCATCAGCGTGCTGCTCATCCCCCTCGCCGCCGTTGCCGCCGTTTCCGTGCTGCTTGGCATGGACGCTGCTGGCAGCAGCGCCCTGCTCC
>CAYWLE010000066.1:0-9466 GCA_964458825.1 uncultured Oscillospiraceae bacterium
TTGTCTTTATTCTACACCAACTTGGAGGTTTACACAATTATCGGGACGGTCTCGAATCACCCCCATAAGGGGTGGTTCTCTTTTTTGATATATCAAACTTCAAGTGGTAAATCCATTGTAAATCAGTCCTACATTCTCCCTCTCTCCAACAGGAAAGCGGTAAATGATTTACCATTCTGCGAATCAATAGTATCATCCCACCATTCAGAATAAAAACAGCGCATGATCGCTTACTCACCCTCTCGGGCTTTTTCGCCAACCATGCGCTGCTGTGTATTGAGCTGTATCAAGTATTGGGAAATCCTCCTACCCCTCCAATTTGTTCATGTAACTGTCGTATTCCATGGTGCCGTTTTTCACAGTCACAGCCTTGTGTGAACCGTCCTTCATGTAAAGCATAAAAGTTGTTTCAGTATAAAAGCTACCATTCATGCGCCCTGTCGAATGTGGAGAAGATGTCAGAATCTTCGTCTTTACAATTTGCGTTGCATTTTTGGTTACAGTCTTTTTCCCTGCATGCAGCCCAAATACTACTGCGAAAATTCCGCAAAGTAATGCCCATGTCCACATCTATTTTCACCTCATTCCGTTATCAACTTACAATACGTCAGTTCAACGTGTTTTACACCTTCATTTTGAACGATTCCCGCGAAAGTGACGATATCTCCTACATTTGCCAACTGCTTTTTCGTTTGTGACGAATAAACCCAGCAGCACACGCCTTGTCCTTTCTCACCATAGAGATAATATCCTATCATATCGCTATAAGAAGAAATATAAGTTACTTTTCCGCTTAGTTGAATATACTTGCCTTTATAGTCCACGAATTTCCCGTTACATATAGCTCGATAAAACTTCTTTGCGTCCTCTTTGAGCGGGTAATCAGTAGAATAACCAAGTTTATTCACAGTGCTCAAAACTGTTTCATGGCAAATAGAACAAACTCCCTGTACTTCGCCGAATTCATCAGCAGTCGGTTCTCTTGTTAGGCTCCAATCCGATACTGTATGCCCAGCTAGAGGAAGCTCTTCAATAACAGTTTCATTACATTTGTTGCATTTCATTACACGTTCACCTTTTTCAAGGCATGTGGATGATTTCTCTGATTCTATCACCGTATAGTCATGCTCGTGCTGAGCTTCAGTGCATCCACTCAATGTAATCATCAACATCAAACCCATTACCATAGCAAGTATTCGTTTCAAACCTATCCCGCCTTTCGTATTCGATCATACCAGTTTCTTCATAGTGCTCCACTCCTTACTTACTGTTCTTCAATACCACACCAAGAATCGCAATAGGCAAAATCAGAATACTCAGCAGCCAGATCATAAGCACCGCTCCTGTCAATGTATGATGGATATATTTTAACATAGCGTGTGTGCTATGTAAAGCGCTTTCCTGCGCTTGCCAGTATATTGTTTGCCCGTAGCGCTCATTCCGAGGTAGTTCTTTGTTGCACATCAGATGAACGTGAGCGAGCTGGCGAGAATTTGTGGATTGAGCAGGCTTACTGTGTACAAGTACCTGAAAATGGTTGGATGATGAAACCCCTGCTCTCCTGTTAAGGGAGAGCAGGGGTGGATAGTTATTACAGTCCCAACAGTTGCTTTTTCTTTGCGTCAAACTCTTCCTGCGTGATGATACCCATGTCCAGCAACTCCTTGAACTTTTTTAGTTCATCAGCAGTAGAAAGAGCGTTTTGAACAACCACAGGCGTTGAGCTCGCTGGTCTGCTCTACATCGAAAAACTCAGCCTTGCCAGTCTTTTCGTTATAGCGAACACCCTGACTTTTCTGAACCAAGTCTGTATTGCAAGCCTGACAGATTTCATTCTTGGTACGAGTACCAGTGCTATCTAAAAGATAGTAATGCATCAATGCGAAAGTTGTGTTTTTTCCACACAAGAGACACTTAGCCATACTATTACACTGCTTTGTTCTATTGAAAAGTAAAACCCATCAATATTATGTCTCAAAAGAGTGATAATATCAATACATATTCCCTCTATTTTGCCTCTCAAATGAAAATTAAAATATTACTGAATGGAGGGAGAAGCTATGGATGCAAAAGCAAGAATAAAGGAATTGATGCAGGAGCGTGGATGGAGCGAATATCGACTTGCCATTGCCTCTGGCCTTTCTCAATCCACAGTCGCAAACATTTTCAACCGAAACACAACTCCATCAGTCGCCACGCTGGAAAGCATCTGTAATGGATTTGGTATCACGCTGGCGCAGTTCTTTGCTGAGGGTGATATGGTTGAACTGACTGAGGAACAGAAAGAAATGTTTGCTGCATGGTCTGCCCTTACCAGAAAACAAAAGGATGTGCTGGCACAGCTTATCCTTGTTATGAAACAGGCGTAAATTGCAAGAGACCGGACAGCGTTAAGCTGTCTGGACTCTTGCAATATTCATCAATGGTTGGTTGATTCTTGGCATATGTAGCTCAATGCAAGTTTGAGTTAGCCTATCGCAAACTTAGCCTTCTTGAGCTTCCGAGATTTTTTTCACTTCATCGAAACAATACAGGCGGGTGTCTTGACGAGGCTTGTCATCCCATCCGATATTCGAGCGGCGGTTTTCTGCGGGTAAAAAGCAATAATAAGCTCGCTCAATGGATATTGTGATGCCATTCGTAACAAAATCCATGGAATGAACCTCCTTAATCGAAGCAAGCCTCCTCGGTTTCATCGGGTCTATGCAGTGGCTTTAAGCTTCTGCATCTTCGGAGTTTGGCTTTGGTTCGGGGTCAGGCTGGGGCAGGTAGGGTCGAAATGCCATGAGGATGAGCTTGGAATTGAGATAGGCGATGAGGGCAAAGGCAAACAGCAGCCATACAAATAGCAGGCGCAGGAAGATCTCCGTCGCCAGCAGGTATACCGCCAGCGGCAGAAGGTTGAGTATGATCATCAGAAGGGTCTTGGGGAAGTTGGATATGCTGATGATGGCGGCGTTGAGGATGGTGCGCAGGGGCTTGTCCTCAAAGGTTGCTACATAGGCAAATACATAGGCGGAGATAAACAGCAGCGGCGGCACGGGAATGAGGCATATGATGTAGCTTGCCATGCCGTAGCCGAGCCCGCCGGAGAGAAGCAGGGATAGGTTCAGGATGACCAGCAGCGTGGGAATAAGCAGAATCAGCCAAACCAGCGTGCCCTGCTTGAAATTGCTGCGGAAGGCGCGGAAGAAATCGCCGGGAACGCTCACATCCTCCCTCTTTTGAGCCAGAGCCATGGCGACCCGATACATCGCGGCGGTGGCTGCGCCGATGGTAAATATCGGAAGGCAGCAGATGAACCACAGTATATTTAGTATCACCAGCCTGCCCATGCGGTTGACCCATTTGATGATGGGGGAATCATAGCGAAACAGTTTTTTCATATCTTTCCTCCGCGGCTCAGGGTTTACATATTTGTTCAAGCCTTTGGTGGTTCACTATACCACAATCGTTTTTATTTGTCAATCTCAGCCAAGCGACAGCGGCAGTTTGAAAAGGATTGACCACGCATTTCAAAATTGAAAAACATAATTGCAACATAGCTCTAGATATGGAAGTAGCAGAAAAGTACCAGAAATCAACCGTTTTGTCTATTTCTATATTTATCAATATCAGCTATAATAAAATTGCACTAGGCAATAGAAAAGACCTGCAAATTTGCAATTATTGTTGGTTATGTTAATTTTGATGACTGCACAAAAAAATGGACAAAAGTGGAGGAAATCATATGGAGCAGAAGATGGCGGGCACGGCAGCCAAACAGATCAAGCCAAAACGGCGCAGCTTTAAGCAGACCATGAGCCGATATGGTCTGGTTTACCTGATGTTCCTGATACCGCTGAGCGTGCTGATCGTATTCAAGTATATTCCGATGTATGGCGCGCAGATCGCCTTCCGCAATTATAAGCCTGCGCTGGGCGTGCTGGAAAGCCAGTGGGTGGGATTTAAGAACTTCCTCAAGTTCTTTGAAAGCCCCTACTTCTGGACGACCATAAAGAACACGCTGACGCTCAATGTCTATTCGCTGCTGACCTTCCCGCTCTGCCTGATCTTCGCGCTTATGCTGCGCTATTGCAGAAGCGTGCGCTTCGGCAAGACGGTGCAGATGGTTTCCTACGCGCCGCACTTCATCTCCACCGTTGTTGTGTGCGGTCTGCTGACCCAGTTCCTCTCCGCCCGCACCGGCGTTATCAATAAGGTGATTGAGCTTTTCGGCGGCACGGCGGCAAACTGGATGGGCTCGGAAACGGCGTTCAAGCACATATACGTCTGGTCGGACGTGTGGCAGAACCTCGGCTTCAATTCCATCATCTTCATCTCGGCGCTGGCGGGCATCTCGCCGGAGCTGCATGAGGCGGCCATCGTGGACGGCGCAAGTCTTCGCAGCCGCATATGGCACATCGATATCCCGGGCGTGCTGGCAACCTTCGTGGTGCTGCTGATCCTGCGCTTCGGTTCCCTGATGAACATCGGCTATGAAAAGGTGCTGCTTTTGCAGAACGACCTGAACCGCGGAGCCTCCGAGATCATCTCCACCTACACCTACAAGATCGCAATGCAGTCCATGGTTCCTCAGTATTCCTACGCTTCCGCCATCGGCATGTTCACCTCGGTGATCAACATGGTGCTGCTGTTTGTGGTAAATAAGATAGCGAAGCTGGTGAGCGGCAGCTCCCTGTGGTAATCGCGGCAAATACGAGCAAGCTGAAAGAGCAAGGTGAATAAAAAGGTGAATAAGATGAAGAAAAAGAAGAAACTGAGCCTTGAGGAGAGAAGCTATACAGTCGGCGACCGCGTTATGCTGGGCTTTTCCACGCTGATACTGGTGCTGTTCTTCATAGCCATCATGTATCCACTGATCTACGCAGCCATATCCTCCTTTACAAAGGGTGTGCTGCCGCTGAACCTGATCCCCAAGAAGTTCACCCTTGAAGGCTTCAAGGCATGCTTCAATTATCCGCTTCTGTGGTCGGGATTTGCAAATTCCATCGTCTACACGGTGCTGGGCACGGTGATCGCGCTGATCGTTACCATCTGCTGCGCATATCCCCTGTCCATCAAGGGCTTGCCCGGCGCAGGCATCATGCTGTTCGTGTGCATGTTTACCATGTATTTTGATGGTGGTCTGATCCCCACCTTCCTGTGGATCAAGAATGCTGGTCTGTACAACACCATGTGGGCGGTCATCCTGCCCAGCGCGCTGTCCATCTACAATATGCTGGTGATGCGCACCTATTTCGCCGACAGCATTCCCCACGACCTGAAGGAGGCGGCTGACCTCGACGGCGCAAACGAGATCACCTATCTGATCCGCATCGTCATTCCGCTTTCCGGCCCGGTCATCGCGGTTATCGCGCTGTACTATGCATCGGCGCTGTGGAATTCCTATTTCAACGCCATGATGTACCTGCTGGATCTGGAGAAGATGCCTCTGGCCAATATCCTGCGTAACCTGCTCATCACCTCTCAGAATGCTGGTTCCTCCGCAGCCACCGACTCCATGACCGCAGCTGCCATGGAGGAACGGCAGGACGTTATGAAGTACTGCGTCATGGTGATCGCCACCGTGCCCATGATGGTGATCTACCCCTTCATCCAGAAGTTCTTTGTAAAGGGCGTTATGATCGGCGCCGTGAAGGGCTAATATCCCAGTGTATCTAGTGAATTAACATCGCCGTGTGATTTCAGGTGAAAGGAGGAAGAAAAGCACGTTTTGTCACGCGGAGGATGTTTGAAAGTAATCTTATAAATCTAGGCAATAATTTAGGAGGTAATTTCATGAAGAGAATTCTTGCTTTGTTGCTGGTTCTGTTTATCCTGCCCCTTTCTGCCCTCGCTGATGTAGCGGAGCCCGGCACCTTCCCCATCGTGGATGAGGAGACCACCCTCACCGTTATGGCCTGCATCAACACGGCCTGCGATTCCTGGAAGAACAACACCACCATGAAGGAATACGAAGAGAAGACTGGCATCAAGATCGAGTGGATCGAGGTTGCCGATGCTGACATCGTTGAAACCATCCGCCGCAGCCTGATCGCCGGCGACTGCCCCGATATCGTTATGTGGTGGTTCCCTGACACCGCCATGATCCAGTCCTTCGGCACTAATGGCGATATCATGCCCCTGAACGATCTGATCGAGAACTACACCGTAAACGCCAAGGAAGACCTGATTGAGAATCCCCATCTGAAGGATATCATCACCAGCGGCGACGGCAACATCTATACCCTGTGGCGCGTGCAGGAGTCTCCCAACGAGACCGTGTGGAACAAGCAGTTCCTCTTCCTGCCCTGGTTTGAGAAGTATTGCGAAGCCACCGGCGTTGACCACTATCCCGAGACCCTGGACGAGTACCGCGCAATGCTCGAGTACTTCCGCGACAACGACATGAACGGCAATGGCGACGCCACCGACGAGATCCCGCTGCTGGGCAATGCCGCAGCCGCTATCGAGGGCGGTAGCTCCATGGGCTACATCATGTCTGCATTCCAGCTGTGGAACTGCCACGACTACTATCACATCTCTGAGGATGGTCAGCTCGTATTCGAAGCCAACACCCCCGAGTATCGCGATGGTCTGAGCTGGATCAACAAGCTCTATGAGGATGGCCTGTACTCCGAGGAGGACTTCATCCTGAACCTCACCGACTATCGTGCCACCACCAGCAAGGCGACCGATGAAGAGATCATCGTTGGTCTGGCAGCAGCTCCCTTCTATATGCGCGCTGTAACCCAGTCCATCTACAACAACGCCTACACCAACTTCGAAGCCATCCCGCCGCTCAAGAACTACTATGATGCAAACGTGCGCGAGACCTATCAGCGCAGCGATGCTCTCTACTATCCCTCCTGCTTCATCTCCTCCAACTGCAAGAACCCCGAAGCAGCTATCGAGTGGCTGGATTACTGGCTCGGCCAGGAAGGCACCATGAAGACCACTTGGTACGGCATCGAAGGCCGCGACTGGGAATACACCGATGAGTTCAAGAGCCTCGTTGGCGAAACTCCCTCCATCCTCGTGAAGGCTTCTCTGGAAGGCTCCGGCAATACCGAGGTTCCCGCCCACACCGGCGTACCGACCTACGTGACCCGCGAGCTGTTCGAGCAGACCGCTGTTGATCCTGAGTCCACCGGTCGTACCTATCCCGACTATCGCGCCCACATGAACTACGATCCCTACTGCGTAAAGGGCAACATCCCCGAGATCGTATGGTGCGCTGATGAAGAGCTGCTGGCTGAGTATTCCGAGCTGAATACCACCATCGGCGAGTATGTACGCTCTAGCTATGCCAGCTTCATCCTCGGCAAGACCGACATCGACAACGACGCCGACTGGCAGTCCTACCTCGATGGTCTGGAGGATCTGGGTCTGAGCCACTATCTGGAGGTTCTGAACACCTACTACGGCCTGTAATTCGGTCGTTTGGGAAACACTCCTTGTGGGTGCTGCTTGCGCAGCACCCACTTTTTGATTGGCGATAGAGCCGTCAGGCACAAAAAACCAACCACTCGATGATGAATGGTTGGTTTTTTGTGTGACCAGTATGCTTATTTGGTCAGTTGCTCTGCCTTCTCTAGGCTGTCGATCAGATCGTTGCAGCTGATGGGGAAGGGGAGGCCGCGGTGGTTGCCGCTTATGCCGAGCGTGGCTTCAAAGGCGCTGTGCCAAGCCTCGCGGCCGATATCGGCAAGCCCAAGCTCGCCAAGGCTCGTGGGTATGCCGGAAGCCTTGCAGAAGTCGATGTAGGCGCGTATCTCCGCTTCGTCGGCACCCTGCATGCAGAGCATGGCGATGGTCGCATAGCCCACGCGCAGACCGTGCGGAATGCAGTGGCTGGCTTCGAAGTAGAGGAAAAGCTCGTCCAGTATGTGGGCATAGCCGGTGGTGCAGATCATGCCCAGCGGCCCGCAGTTGTGCATGATCATGGAGAGTACGTTTTCAAAGGCGGGAGTTATCTCCTGCTTTCGAATGGATTCCAGAGCCAGCGGCGCAAGCTGCTTCATGATCTCAATGGAGCTTTCCACGCCGCGCAGCCCAAAGGCTGGTATGATATCTGTCCTGCCGGTGATGCGCAGGTTGCACAGCGCCTCATAATAGGTACTCATGATATCGCCTATGCCGGCGGAGAGCACCTGCGGCGGGTTCTTGATAAGCACCTCGGTATCCACCAGAACCAGCTCCGGCGCATTGTCCATGCGCCAGTATTGGTCGATCTTGCCGTCGGCGGTGTAGATCACGCTCAGCGTGGATATGCTGGCGTTGGTTGCCGCAAGCGTGGGTATCAGAATCACCTTCACAGGCACGAAGTGCGTCAGCGCCCGGGCAAAATCCTGCCCCCTGCCGCCGCCCACGCCAACCACGGTGTCAAAGCCCTCTGTCTCCACGCGGCTGGCTATCTCCCGCACGTTTTCCCTTGTGATGGGCCGCATGCCAAGATCATAGAAAGAAAAGCTCATGCCGCGGCGCAGCTCATCCATGCGGTCGGTCATGGGCATGTAGCGGGCATAGCGCACGCTTTCCTGCGCCAAACGCCCGTTCATCCATGCTTTGGCGGGGCGGTCGATGCCCTCGCGCAGCTTTGCGCAGATTTCCTCCGTAACAGGGTCGCAGGCGGTCAGTATCAATATCTTCCTGCCAACGAGGGAGGCATAGTTTGCAAATTCATGCAGCGCCCCCTCAAACTGCACGTAGCGGCGGGCTACATGATACTCGTAATAGCTCATTTGATCTCCATGCGCTCCTCTTCAGGGAAGATAACCACGGCGCAGTCCTTGGCATAGGTGCGCTCAGGCAGTATGCAGAGGTTGCTCACGGAATCCTGATCGATAGCGAAGGGGGCATGGTGCCACACGCCGGGACGCAGCACAACCATCGTGCCCTGCGGTACACGGAAAACCTCGAAGCGGTCATAGGGAACCACTGCATGGGGCGTGGCAGGAGCCACATGGATATATACATCGCCGTTCAGGGGCATCAGCGCCTCGCAGCAGGTATCGTGGTACTCTGCCTTTTCGAGGATCAGCGGGCGCTTCTTGCACTTGGTAACGGAGATGCCGGTGACCTCCGTGGGCGCAGTCACAGCGAGGCGGTCGCGATAGAATTCGATGATGCTGCCGGGTACGCCGGTGATGTCGCCGTCGGGATCGATCAGGTTGGCAAAGCTGCCGTAGCGGTTGAAGGCTTCAAGGGTCAGCTCCTGTGCATGGATGGTTTTCATGGTTTGCTTCCTCCTGTGCTTTAAGATTCGTTTTTTGACGTGAAGCAGGGAGCGGATGTCCCGTGTCCATCTGCTCCCTGGGTAAGGCGGATCAGTTTCGGCTCATGATCGTATTTTCGGTTTCGGCGTCGAAGAAATGCAGGCGGTTGACATCGAAGCCAACGGTAATGTCGTTGCCGCCACGGCTATTAGTTCGAGGATCCACGCGGGCGATGAAGTTGCCCTCCTTGCCATCGGTGGTGAGAT
>CAYWLE010000067.1:0-9453 GCA_964458825.1 uncultured Oscillospiraceae bacterium
CTGCATCGACTGCACATCCACCGGATCGATGCTTGCAGACTGATGCACGCTCACCGGGCCGCGCACGCCCACGGAGGCGCAGGCAAATTCCTTTTTGTTAAATGCAAATACCTGTCCAAAGGCGCGCACATCCAGCCATTTCTCGCAGGCAGCCTTGGCAAATGCATCCTGAAGCTTGATCTCCTTCAGGCACGCCGCCCGATCCTTCAGGCTGAGGCAGCCGTCGCTCCTGCGGTCGTCCGACTGCACGAATATCTCCTGCCCCATATCCTGCATGCGATTGCGAAGCTTGCGCTTGATGCAAACATCGCTCATCTCGCCAAAGCCCTTGTAATCCGTGCGCGGACGGTTGCCGTTGAGGGGATCGCCGTTGGGATTGGCATTGGCGACGGATACCAGCAGTGCAAAATCAACCTTTTTATCGAACTTCATCGTCGTTAACCTCCGTTTCATTCTCTTCCTTCTTGGTGTAAAGGGCGCTCTTTTGCAGGTAATAGCCCAGCAGGTAAGTTTCTCCCAGCGGCTTTGCATAATCCTCTATATCCAGCGCCAGCTGCGCCATGATCTCCTCGATCATCTTCTCATAATAGCTCCGCTTGCCCGGGAACAGGCGGGGATAATATGCCGCCTTCAGCTGCTCCATCACGATTCTGAACGCATAGGCCGGTCGCCGCACAAACACAGCCTGCATGCGGATCGCATTGGTTTCCCGCTTCTCTCCGCTCTCATAGGTGTCCCGCTCGATCTTCTCCATCACAGCCAGCATCCGTCCCCATTGGTAGCTGCGATCCCTTCTGTTTTCCTCCAGCTCCAAGCCAAGCGCCTCCTTCTGATGGTCGATGTAGTATTTTCGTATAACTGCGCACGCCACAACCAGCAGCGCATTTCGATTGTAGGCATTGTAGTTTAGCAGCCGCTCTGCCCGCGCCACGATCGCCTGCATGATGTCCAGCGGGAAAGCTGCCTGATCGATTCTGCACGCCAGCAGACGCTGCATCTGCGGCGCTATGATCCTCTCGTCCGCCTCCATCTTGCCCTCCGCGCCGCGCTGCGTGCCAAAGGCATAGGCGATAATATTGCTGAGCGGCGGCGAAACAACGCCCCAATAATAATCATTCCAGCAGCAGCTCTCGTCCCAGTGCGCCAGCCGCTCCAGAAAATCCGAGCCAAGCATCTCGTTGTAATAAGTTATTGCCAGCCTTCCCGTGGTCGCCGCATCGAGGGCGGCGATCACCACCTGCGCAGACGGCATCCAGCTGTCCCTGTAGCCGGCAATCCTCCGCCATAGCTCCTTCTGGTAGTCCTCATATTTGGGAATGCCTTTCTCGCTGCTGCTGTGCGTGAATATCGGCAGCGTCGGCTTCGGCACGCTGCTCCCCTGCGGGTTCCAGCATACGAAGGCTCTGCCGCCCTGCACCGTGGCTAGATTGCTCACCAGCCACTTCAGGGCGTTGTGCGCCTTCTGCGAGGCAAGGTAGCCCACAGCGGCCGCCTCCTCCGGCTCGGTAAAGCGCCCGCGATAGGTAAAGTTTGCGGAATCATTTGCCGATATGAGCTTGGCATTGCCATTGAGGGAAAAGACTCCCTTCAGGTGCTGCCACGTGATCATATCCTCCTTGCCGGTAAGCATGCATATCTGCCTGTCCCCCTGCCTTTGGGCTAGGTAATACGCCGCATATGCCTGCATCAGGGATATATCCTTCCATACCGGCCCGCTCTCTGCACCCAAGCCAAGCACGCGCCAGCAAACCAAGTCCTTCTCCTTCGCCGCAGAGATCCCCGCAGCCTTTAGATCCGCACGCAGCGAACCGCCCTCCACATATTGCAGCACGGCGCGTGCCTTTGGATGGCTGTGTTCGGATTCCACCCAGCGCCGAAGCCCGCCGGTATACAGCGCAAGCTTCTCCTTATCGTCCCCCAGCAGGTAGCCAAGCTGCTCGCAGAGCGCATGCGCCGCCGGGCTGCTCGTTCGACCCGAGGATTCCTCCGTCACCGGCAGTATGATCTTCTAGTCCTTCACCGTCCGTGCTTCCAAAAAACGCCCGTCGGCGTCTATGCTTATCTCGATCTGTGCCTTCGTCACGATATGCCCGACCGGCGCAAGCGGCTCCCTGCCTTCCTCATAGACCCCTGCGAGCCGCTCCATGGCGTTATATGTGTCCAGCGCCCTCTGCAAAAGTCCCATTAAGTCGCCTCCTCCGCATCGCTTAGGCAGGAAAAGTTGTTCTTTTCTGTGCCAAAGGTCTTCATCTGCATCTGCTTGATCGGCCTGTGCATCGGGCAATCCTCCGGCCGCAGAAAGCGTATTATGCCCTTCTCCATGCTTGGCTGCCATAGGTTTATGGTCATCCTGTCCGCCGTTTCCGGCGAATAAGCCTCGTCCGCATAGGTTATGCCGTGATACATCACCCCAAGCTCAAGCCTCGGCAGCGCATCATAATAGCCCCTGCCCTCTCCAAACACGCATGGCTCCACATATGCCTGACATTCCCGCGTTCCGAGGAATATGTCCCGCCTGCCGCCGCGCTTTATCATCCGCTTTGCCATTTGGTAATGCTTGTTTTCATTCCGGTCCTGTTCAAGCTCCGACCGGTTCAGGTTCCATTCGAAGTGCGCACGCAGCTGATATCGGCAGTCCTTCAGGTAGGTATAGTAAGCCAGATCATTGCCGCCGTTATATTTGATCGGCCGCATGCTCTTTACCTCCGTCTGAATGCGGTTCATCACCCGAACCTCGTCGATGATCCACTTGAAGGTTGGCTTCCAATATACAGATGCCAATACGCCCTTCAGCGCCTCGTAGGTTGGCACCTGATAGCTGCTCTTTTCACCGCCCACCCGCAGCAGCGGATCGGAAAAAAGGGCATAGTCGCCATAAACCTCCAGCTCTACCATATTTGGGTACTGCATAAATCGTTTCCCTCCCTTATGCCAAGCTGCTTATGATAATAATCGTCGTTCAGCGCATATAGACTGCCATCCAGCAGGGTAAATATCATTTCCTGCTCCGCCATCCTGCTGATCTGGTTCACCGGCAGAGCTACGGCATAGTCCTTTGCTGCCTGCAAAAGCCCCTGTGTATATTCAAAATCATAGCTTGCCCGCGTGCTCTCCAGCTGCTCGATCAGCTCCTTGCCCCTGCCGTAGGGAACCAGCACGCTCTCGTTGGCGCTGTCAAATACCTCAAACCATTCCCCCGCCGTCCGAAACGCCTGCCTGAGATAGTAAGCCTCGGCTGCCTCGCCGACAAACTGCATGTTCGTCGATAGCAGCTCAAATAGCCTCTGACCGTGGATCGGATAGTCCTGCGCTCCCAGCGGCATATCCCGATAGAGAAAGCCATAGTAATCCCGGATCGCCGCATCAGAGCCAAGGTCGCCTCCATAGTGCGCTTCGTTCAGGCGATACTCCGTCAGCAGCGCCCGCATTGCCTGCTGTGCCTCCTCAATCTCCCTGAGCGAGCCAAGCCGCTCGTTGTTTAGCTGGTAAATGTCCACCGGCTGCGGCTGCGTTTGCTCGCCATGACGGTTGCAGCGCCCCGCCGTCTGCACAAGGCTGTCCAGCCCAGCAGCCAGCCGGATTGCCGCGCCAAAGGATATGTCCACGCCAGCCTCGATCAGCTGCGTCGATACGCAAATCAGCTTCTCCCCCTGCGCCAAGGCAAGGTTCAGCTCGTCTATGGTCTGCCTGCGATGCGCCATGCACATGCCTGCCGATAGGTGAAATAGATGCGCTTTCGTGCGTTTCTCCAGCGCCTGAATAAGCTCCGCAGCCTCCCGCTTGGTATTGCATACGATGAGCAGGCTTCCAGCGCCCTCCACCCGCTCCGCAGCCCGACCGGCAAGCTCCTCCATGGAGCCATGTCCGGCATCCTGAAGCATGGTACGCCGGAATAGCGGCGCATACTCCGCAAGCGCCTCCCCGCCGATCAGCGCCCGACAGGGCAGCATCTCGTGTTCCGCCGCCTCAAAGGCTGGCTGGGTGGCTGAACAGAGCAGCACCGTCGCCCCGCAGCACTGCGTCAGAAAGTTCACCGCAATATTGAACATCGACAGCATCTTTCTCGGCAACGATTGCACCTCATCTATGATAATCACGCTTCGGCACAGGCTCTGGAAGCGCCGCACCGAGCTTGTCTTCCCGTCAAACATCGTATTGAGCAGCTGCACAAGGGTGGTGATGATCAGCTGCGCATCCCATGTTTCCTGCAAAAGCTCCGTCCGGCTGGTTTCCTCCGGGTCGGTCTTCTCCTGCAGCAGGTTCGAATGGTGCTCCAGTACGTCCACGCTGTCCCCCACAGCAGCGCGAATTTCCTTTGCATTCTGCTCGATGATGGATAGCAGCGGCGCGGCATAGATGATCCTGCGCATGCCATTCTTCCTTGCGTGCAGCACCGCAAAGCGCAGCCCAGAAATCGTCTTTCCGCCGCCCGTAGGCAGATCCAGCCGGTAAAGCCCACTCTCCTGCTCCGCCGCTCTGGCGCAGAAATCGGAAAAGGTTCCCCGGGCATGCTGTATCGGCGTGCATCGTGCCAGCCCAGCCACATGCCTGCTCACCTGCGCCGCGCAAGCCTCCCAAGCAGGCAGGGCCCTCGCAGCCACGCTTTCCCGCTCGAAGCAGCGCGTGTCCGTCCTGTCCGCATCGATCAACGCCGATGTGAGCAGCCGCACCAGCAGCCCCAGCGCAAAATAAGCCTCGTCTTCAGTTTTTACACTTGCTGAAATCCTCTGCTGAAAAAATGAATCGATCTCCAAATATGCCCTCTCAAAAAGCGCCTGTACCTCCTCTCGGGAAGCACATTCCGCCTCAAAAGCCTCCATCGCACTCCTGTCATAGTCGGGCTGCCGCTTCAGCCGATGCCCAAAGCCATCCTGATGCCGCTCGTCCCATAGGTCAAAAAAGCCGTGGTGACTGCCGATGCTCGCCGCAATCACCTCAGCGGCTATGTCCCGCATCGCTTGGCTGCCATCCGGGCTGTGGAAGCGCTCCAGCATCCAGCGCACGCCTGCAAAGCTATGGATCACGCTGCCCCGTCGAACCTTCTCACCACGAACCGCACGCTCCAGATAGCTGTCAAATTCGTCTGTGCACTTGCCGCAGTCGTGCAGCAAGCCAGCCAGATAGCCAGCCTCCCCAAGCCCGCATTCCTTCAGCGCAGCCCTCGCCTGCTCCGCCACAGCACGCGAATGCTCCTCGCAGCTCTGTACCCGCCGCTCTCTATCCGCAGCGATGGCTATGTGTGCGCTGTGCATCCTTCTGCCCCCCTCTCATTTGTCCTTCACATTTCTTCTTTATATCATAACATTCAAATGCTAAATATTAACAGATTCATCTCCTAGGGTTTATATTATCACTTTTGGATACAGTTGTAAATACCAAAAATAATATAAAAAAAGTTCAACAAACATCATTATAAATCAACTATTGAAGGAAGTTTCCAAGTGTGCTAAATATCTCCGTCGCGGCAGCCAAGCCGCGTGGATTGAAAAATCATATCATTTTTTTGCGACCCAAAACGGCAAGGAGCGGAGATGGAATATCCATCTCCGCTCCGTTCTCGTCAGGCAAAGTGCCTCTGCCCTTATGCCTTGCCCATTTCACGCATCTTCTTGAGGTTAATGTAGCCGTCAATGGCAACCACGGCAACCAGAATCAGACCAACCACCACGTTTTGCAGCTGTAGCTTCATCTGAAGCAGGCTGAACATGTTGGTCAGCAGCGACATAAACAGCGCGCCGGTCACAGCGCCCAGAGCGCCGCCCTTGCCGCCGGCAAAGCTGCCGCCGCCGATTACGCAGGCGATCATGCAGGTCATATGGATGCCCTCGCCCAGATACTGGGTCGGGCTCTGTATGCGAGCCACGCTCAGCACGCCGGCCAAGGAAGCCAGAAAGCCGCTCAGCGCATAGGTGCCGAATACGATCTTCTTGCTGCCGATGCCCATCTGCTGGGCTGCCTCCTTGTTGCCGCCCACGAAATACAGGCTGCGTCCGGTGGGGCGGCACTTCAGGAAGAACCAGAACAGCGCCAGCAGCACCAGCGTCACCCAAGACATGATGTACAGCCCAAGGAACTTCGTATCGCCCAGCGCAATGAAGCTGTCCGGCAGCTTGGTGGACTGGGTGAAGGATTTCATGCCGTTCCAAATGGTCATGGCAATACCATAGCCGATATACTGCGTGCCGATGGTGGTGATCAGCGCGTTGATGCCAACATAGGAAACCAGCCAGCCATTGATCGCGCCCATCGCCAAACCAGAGAGCAGCACCAGCAGGATCGTGACCGGCACCGGCACGCCCGAGAGACACAGCCTGCCGGAGAGTATGCCCGCCAGCAGCATCGTAGAGCTGATGGAAAGATCAAAGAAACCGCAGATCAGCAGCATCATCATGCCGAAGCACATGATTGCACGGGGAGCGACGCTCGCTTGAAGGGCGTCCAGATTGCCAACCGCCCAGAAGCCCTCGCTGAATAGCGAAAGAATCAATACCAGCACAAGGCTCAGCGCAATGGAAATAAACTCGTTTTTGCGAACCAGCCGCATGATAAAATTATTCTTCATTGCCGCCACCTCAATTCTGCTTTCCATTGACGCGAAGATCCAGATAGATCGCCGCAATCAATACGATTCCGAGAATGACCTGCTGAATATAAGAATTGACGCCATAGGCGGTCATGCCGTTTTGCAGCATGGCCACGAAGAACAGACCCAGCATCGAGCGAACCACGCTGCCGCGACCGCCAAATATGCTGGCGCCGCCGATAACCGCAGCCGTGATGATGGTTACTTCAAGATCCGCGCCCACGGTAACATCCGGGTGCTTCAGACGCGCCGTAGCCATTGCGCCGCCAAAGGTGGATAGCGCCGCAGAGGCTGCAAAGCAGCTGCGCTTCACCAGATCCGCACGCAGACCATAGAGTCGCGCCGTTTCCATATTGTCGCCAATGGCATACATCTGCCGCAGGTGCCATGTCTTTGCCAGCAGTATCTCCAGTATGATCGCCACAGCAATCATTACCCATATCAGCCAGCTCACATCCATCCACTTGATTCGGATGAAGCTGTAGTTCACCAGCGAAAACTGCTTTCCGGCAAACATATTTACCAGTATCCAGTTCACACCCTTTACAGCCATCATCATGCCGATGGTCACCATCATGCTGTTCAGGCGGAAGCTTGTAATCAGCACGCCAACCAGATAGCCAACCACCGCCGCGATAACCACAGCCAGCAGTATCGCCGGCAGCGAGCCCATCTTGAAGCGGAATATGAATAGACCCATCAGCGAGCCGCCCAAGCCATAGAAGGAACCAACGGACATGTCCAGCTCACCCATGATGATCAGGAAGGTGAAGCCCACGGCGGCAAAGAAATTGAAGGACACGCCGTAGAGCAGGGAATGGATGTTATTAAAGGTAAGGAAATTCTTGCGCGTCACCGAAAGGAACAGGAACAGACCAGCAACAAGAAAGATGATCGTCCAGTTCTTCCAGTCAAAGCGCGTGCGTTCATTGCGCACCAGCTTGCGCCCGGTATTTTCAGACATTGCGATTCCTCCTCATTCCTGTTTTTCGCCGACAGCGGCATAGCGCATGATGGTCTGCTCGCTGAAATCCGCCGTGGGAATGTCTGCCACGATCGCGCCGTTGCGCATTACGAGGATGCGGTCGCACAGCTTCATCAGCTCCGGCATCTCCGAGCTGAAGATCAGCACGCCAACGCCCTGCGCGGCCTGATGCAGCAGGAAATTGTGAATTTCAGACTTTGCACCAACATCCACGCCTCTCGTAGGCTCGTTTGCAATCAGCACCTGCGGCTCGGGAGCCAAGCAGGCAGAAAGCATAACCTTCTGCTGATTGCCGCCGGACAGGTTCACCGGCTTGGTCTTCAGCGAGGGCAGCGCGATGGAGAAGCTATCCACAAAGGACTCGGAGATATCATCGCGCTTCTTTGTGTTGATCATGCCCAGCGGGCCGGATATCTTGCCCTGTATGGAAATCGGAATGTTTTCATTGATGGGCCGATGCAAAAGCAGACCCGCGATCTTGCGGTTGTTGTTCAGATACATCACCCTGTTCTGCACCATCACCCGCGGGGAAACCCTGCTAAGCGCCTTGCCGCCAAGCAGCAGCTTGCCGCGCTCGATATTCTCAATGCCATAGAGCATGCGGGAAAGCCTGCTCATGCCGCAGCCCTCCAAGCCAAACACGCCTACGACCTCGCCCTTATGCAGCTTCAGGCCGGTATCCTTCAGCACCTTTTTCTTGTAAAAACCCTGTGCCTCCAGCAGCACCGTACCCATATCGGCAGTGGAGCCGCTCTTCTGGCTGTAGAGGGCAGAGCTCAGATCGCGACCAACCATGGAGTTGATCAGGTCGCCCTCCGTGAGATCAGGGGAATTTTCAAATGTATTGATATACTGACCATCGCGCAGCACGCTCACGCGGTCGGAGATAGCCATTATCTCCTTGAGGCGGTGCGAGATATAGAGGATGGTCATGCCCTCCTTCTTGAGCCTGCGCAGGATAGCCATCAGCTGGTCAGCCTCGCTGTCGTTCAAGCCGGAGGTGGGTTCGTCCAGTATGATCGCCCGCGGATTGGCTGCGATACAGCGCAGTATCTCCACCATCTGCTGCCCGCCGAGGGTAACGGACGCCATCTGCTGGGATGGGCTGATGGTTTTCAGATCGAAGAGGTTAAGCATCTCCCTCGTCTTTTCATGCAGCTTCTTTTTGTCGATCCGACCGCCGCGCATCTCCCGGAAGTTGGGAAACATGTTTTCCGCCACGGTCATATTTTCAAATACTGCCAGCTCCTGATGCACCATATAAATGCCGGCTGCCTGCGCGGCCGCGGGGGAATAGGTCTTCATAGCCTCGCCATCCACCGCAATGCTGCCGGAGGTGGGCGTTTGCTCGCCCGAAATGATCTTCATCAGCGTCGATTTGCCTGCGCCGTTTTCACCCAGAATGGTATGAATCTCTCCCTTGTCAATGGAGAAGGAAACATTCGTGAGTGCCTTGACTACACCGTAGGTCTTTGTGACGCCATTGATCGTAATCAATTGACTGTTCTGCACCATAAATTCATCCTATCTGCCTGTGATCGGCGTTGCTTTGGATAAACCTGTTGAATTGGGAATTGGCCCGACCCCCATACGGGAGCCGGGCCGCGCATTAAAGGGGATTAAATGCGGGTATCAGTGCAAGCTGTAATACTGTTTAATTACTGCTTGTAGAGATCGGTTGCGTAATCGCCCATCATGTTGTGGTCGAAGTTATCGGCGTTCTCAGCAGTGATAACTACGTTGCCGGTGTAGATGTGCAGCGGATATACGCTGATGCCAGCAGCAGCATTGTCGCTGGTGATCGGGTTCTCCAGGAAGCCGTAGTTGTTTACGGACTCCAGGAACTGCACGGCCAGATAGCACATCATGGCAGTACGGTTGGTCA
>CAYWLE010000068.1:0-8951 GCA_964458825.1 uncultured Oscillospiraceae bacterium
GTGCGAGGGGATGCACGCCGGTGAAGCCGGGCAGCGCAGCCATTTCTTCATCGATGCGGGGGTTATACTTCATGGTGCAGGAGCCGAGGGGATAGAAGCCGGAATTCACGCCATGCACCCGGCGGTTCAGCTCGGTATAGTGGCGGCTGACGTCCGTTTCACTCAGCTCGGGAAGTTGCGGAGCCTGATCGCGCCTGAGGGAGGCGGGCAGCTCGGCGCACTTCACATCGCATTCCGGCAGATACTGCATGCCGCGGCCTGCCACGCTCTTTTCAAATATCAGCTTCACTGCGCGCACACCTCCTTTACGATGGCAACAGCCCGGTCGAGCTGCGCCTTGGATTGTTTCTCTGTGGCGCACCAGAGCACGCCGCCCTCCACCGGCAGACCGCCGAGGATGCCGCCCGCCTCCAGCGCCCGCAGCACCTCGTTCTGCTTGGGCAGGGTGGTTACAAATTCATGGAAATACGCGCCGCCGTAGACCAGCTCCACGCCGGGAATGCTACACAGCTCATCGGCAAGGTAGTGCGCCTTGGCCATGGATTGTCTGGCTGCCTCGGCAAGTCCCTTCGGCCCCATGGCGGACATGTACAGACCGGCGGTGAGGGCACAGAGCGCCTGATTGGAGCAGATGTTGGAGCTTGCCTTTTCGCGGCGGATGTGCTGCTCACGGGCTTGCAGGGAGAGTACGAACGCACGCTCGCCCTTTGCATCCACCGTCTGACCCACGATGCGGCCCGGCAGCTTGCGCATGTGCTTGGTCGTCGTCGCCATATAGCCGAGGTAGGGTCCGCCGTAGCTCAGCGGCATGCCAAGCGGCTGTGCCTCGCCCACGGCGATGTCAGCGCCCATATCCCGGGGCGTCTTCATGATGCCCAGCGCGATGGGGTTGCAGCCGAGAATATACAGGGAGCCGTTTTCATGGGCGGCTGTGCCGATTGCCTCAGCCTCCTCAAATAGACCGAAGAAGTTTGGCTGCTGCACATACACGCCGGCAACCTCGGGGGTGAGCATTTCCTTGAGTGCGGCAAGGTCGGTCTTGCCGTCCTTTACGGGAACCACGCGCATTTCATCGCCGGTGCCGTAGCAGTAGGTGCGGATGGTATTGATCACATCGGGGTGAGCCGCGCCGGAAACGAGGGTCACGCGCCGCTTGCGATCGCGGCACATGGCTGCCGCCTCTGCGGCGGCGGTTGCGCCGTCATATACCGAGGCGTTGGATACGTCCATGCCGGTAAGCTCGCAGATCATGGTTTGGTATTCGAATATGGATTGCAGTATGCCTTGGCTCATCTCCGCCTGATAGGGGGTATATGCGGTGAGGAATTCCTCCTTGGCGGGAATATACTTTACGATGCTGGGAATGTAGTGGTCATAAGCGCCTGCGCCGCGCAGGACGGTGGGGAAGAAGCGGTTCTTTTCCGCCATGGCGGATACCATGCGGCTGACCTCAAGCTCGCTCTTGCCCTCGGGGAGCTTCAGCGCGCCGTCCTCGAGAATCATGCCGGCGGGCACATCCCGGTAAAGCTCGCGATAATCGCTTAGACCGATGGTTTTGAGCATCTCAAGCCGTTCTTCCCTCGTGGATGGGACGAAGCTAGCCATTATGTTATTCCTCCTCTGCGCAGTGAGCCTCGTAGGCTGCGGCATCGAGCATGTCCTCGGTGTCGGTCACGTTTTCCACCTTGATGATCCATGCGCCGTAGGGGTCGGAATTGAGGTTCTCGGGGGAATCCTCCAGCTCCTCGTTGACGGCGCAGACCACGCCGGTGACGGGGGAGATGAGGTCGGACACCGCCTTGACGGATTCCACATCGCCAAAGCTCTCGCCAGCGGTCACTTCATCGCCAACGGCAGGCAGGTTGATAAATACCACGTCGCCCAGCGCATCCTGTGCAAAGTCAGAAATGCCGACCACAGCCACGCCATCCTCGGTCTTGAGCCACTCATGGGACTTGGAATACTTCAGTTCGTTGGGAAAAATCATGTTTGCATCCTCCTAAATATATCTTGTTTTCAGTTTCAAAAATTGGTTTTCGAATCAGCCGTCCAGCTCGGCGCGGGCATAGGGCGGCAGATCCTGCCGCATATGGCGGGCAACGGGCTTGGCGCGCAGGCGCTTGCCGCGTACGTCTATCTCGATCACATCGTCCTTGGCGATGCTGCTGTCGATGTAGGCAAAGCCGATGGAACGCTTGCCGGTGGTATCGAGTATGCTGCCATCATCGTTAAAGCGATAGTAGGGAACCATCGTGCCGGAGGTGATCCAGCCAACCTGCTTGCCGCCGAAATATACATCCATGCCCGCGCGCATTACGCCGCGGTCGATGAGCGCTACGGGCATTATCCTGCGAGCCACGCCCTCTGCCTTCTGCTTTTCCAGAGCGCTGCGACCCACATAATCGCCCTTTTCCTCGGCAAAGCTCACGGCAAAGCGTGCAAGCGATACCGCAAAGATGGGCATCTCCGCGCCGGAATGATCCTCGCCCATCTCATGACCATATAGCGGCAAGCCAGCCTCCAGACGCAGGGTATCCCTTGCGCCGAGGGCGGTGGGCTGAGCGCCAAGCTCCGTAAGCCGCCGCCACAGCCAGCAAACCTCGCTGGCGTCGATGAAAAGCTCGTAGCCGATGGGATCGCCGGTGTAGCCGGTCTTGGATACCCGCACGCTGCGACCCTCCATAACCAGCTCGTTCAGATCGTTCTTCTTCGGACCGGTGATGAAGTCGCTACCCGAGAGCCTTTTGAGGATATCCTCTGCATCCGGACCCTGCACGGCGATGGAGGAATAGCTGTCGGTGATGTTGGTGATCGTGCAATCATAGTCCGGCAGGTACTTGGCAAAATGCGCCAGATCCTTGTCCGTGTTGGATGCGTTTACGATCAGCATGTACCGCTCGTCCTCATACATGTACAGATAGGCGTCGTCCACGGCGCCGCCGCTTTCATTGGCAATGATGCAGTATTGGGCGCGACCCTTTTTCAGCGCGGCAACATTGCTGGTGAGTACCTTTTGCAGAAACTCCAGCCGCTGAGCTCCCTCCACGATCAGGCGACCCATGTGGGATACGTCAAATATGCCGCAGTGCCTACGATCATACAGGTGTTCGCTTACGATGCCCGCAGGATACTGAATGGGCATTTCCCAGCCGCCAAAATCCACCATGGTGGCGCCGGCAGCCACATGCACGTCGTAGAGGGGCGTGCGCTTGAGCTGACTCATGTTCCATCTCTCCTTCGTCTTTTGATTTATGCTGCGTTTTTTATATGCTCTTATTTCTTTGCCCGCAGGCTGATGTGGCGGGGATGGGCTGTGTCGCTGTGATCCTTGTCCTCCATGCAGCGCTCCAGCATCTCCAGCTGACCCAGCGCCTCCATGCGGCGATAGATCAGTATCCACGCGCAGTCGTTTTCAGGGTTGACCTCGCACTTGCCGTTCCGTGCGCCGCCGCAGGGACCGTTCAGCAGCGATTTTGCACACTTGGTTACCGGGCAGATGCCGCCGGTATAGCCAAGTACGCAGCTTCCGCACATGCGGCAATACTCATGAAAGATGCCCACGCGCTCCACCTGACCCAGAAACATGGTGTCGTTGGCTGGATAGACGGGCAGGGCGATGTTGTCCGCCACGGTCTGCACGCCGTCGCCGCAGGCCATGCCCACGATGACCTCCGCGCCGCAGTCCCGCAGCGCCTTGGTATCTCGCTTTACCAGCATCCTGTGGCAGCACTCGTCCGGCAGCACGGTGGCGACTACCTCTATGCCCTGCTGCTCCAGCAGAGCCTTCATTTCTGCTATTTCCTTCTCGCCGCCGGTCTGGCATGCCGCAGCACAGTTGCCGCAGCCCACGATGGCTGCCTTCTTCACGCCGCCCAGCATAGCAAGCAGTTCCTCGGTCGGCTTCTTTTGCGTAATAATCATGATTCTTGCTCCCTTGCAGATATAAGAAAAAGAGGCGCAAAAAGCAAAGCTGCTTTTTGTGCCTCTGATTAAAACCTGAGAGATTCCCGGCTTCCTGCCGGTTGCACCTTCGGCGTGGGCGGACCCACTCTACAGAGCATCGTCATGACCCGGTCCTTTTGCCTGAGAGTTTTTGCATCCCCTTCGGCGCCTTGCGGTCTCTCCCGAGCCAGTCATCCAATATTGAACAATATTTACTTAACATTATGTCTACAATATCATATTCTGCATCCATATGTCAAGCACCATTGCAGATTTTGTGAGAAGTAGACAAATTACACATCCGTTCTTCGATGGTTCCAGCGCTCAGCCTGCGGCACGCACCGTGCGTATCTTCTCGCTGACGCAGGAAATGAATTCCCCGTTGGTTGGCTTGTCCATCGCGTCAAAGAGCTTGCAGCCGTAGATGCGGTTGGCGCTGTCCATCCGTCCCCGCGCCCAAGCAACCTCTATGGCGTGACGCATGGCACGCTCCACCTTGCTTGCCGAGGTATCGAAGCGCTGCGCTACGCCGGGATACAGCTCCTTTGTGATGCGGCTGAGCACGCTGCGGTCGCTCAGCACCATGTGTACAGCCTCCCGCAGGTAGGCATAGCCCTTGATGTGCGCTGGTATGCCCAGCGTCAGGAAAAGGTTGGTGATCTGCTCGTCGGCGCTTTCCAGCGGCGTAGGCGGCGCTGCTCTGCCGCCATCCAGCCTGCCAGCCTCCGCTTCGCCCTGCCCGCGCTGTTCCTGACCCGCGATCTCCACAATGCGCTCGCACAAAAGCTCCATATCGAAGGGCTTCACCATATAGTAGCTCGCTCCCAGCCTTATGGCGCGCATGATGAAGTCGTCCCGCGATAGCCCCGTCAGCACGATTACCCGCGGTCTTTTCTCCTCCTCCAGCCGAGCCAGCTCCTCCAGCGCCATGAAGCCGTCCCGCCGCGGCATGATGATATCCATCACCAGTATGTCCGGCTGCTTTTCACATACCGCATCGAAGATCTCCGTGCCGTCGGAAACCATGCCAACCAGCTCGATCTCCTCCCGACCGGCAAAGTATTCCGCCAGCAGCCGCAGTATGCTTTGGTTGTCGTCCGCCAGCATCACCCTTATGCGCTTCATTCCATTCTGCCTATCCATGTTCCTCATTCCTTTCACACCGCTTGTGATAGGAAAAATATATGCAGCCATGCCGGGTTTTATCACTTCCCGACGAAAAAAGTCACCCAAAATGCGCTCTGTGACTGCCACAAATTGCATTTGCTTTCGCCTGTGTGGGCATGTGATAATATGTATATCAAGCTGCGGAGGTGAAAGCCATGCACCGACCCTTGCTAAGCATACGCAGGATAGCCCTTGCCGCCGTCCTGCCTGCGGCATACCTAGCCTGCCTGCGGCTGCTGCCCGAACTTACCATCCTCTGGAAGCGGCATATCTCCCTGCCGCTTCTGAGCCTGATGCGTGCTGTGGGCGATAGCCTGCCCTTCTCCCTGCTGGAAACCTCAGCGCTGTTGCTTGTCGGCATTTTTGCCATGCTCTTTGCCTTGAATCTGCACCGCCATGGCTTTTCGAGAGCGCTGCGGAGGCTGCTGCGAAGGCTTGCCTGCCTGCTGCTCACCCTGCTATGGCTCTACCTCGGCATCTGGTATCCGCTCTATTTTGGCGAAAGCCATGCCTATGAAGCCACGGCCGCCGAGCTTGCCGCCTCCTGCGAAGTCCTCGTTGATCGCCTAAACGGCTCTTCTCTCAGCTTTCCGCCGCTTCAGGAGCTGCCAGCCAAGCGCGCTGCCCTTCCTGTGTGGCTGCATGCAGCCAAGCTTGCGGGCTTCTGTGCCTTTTTCACCGGCGAAGCCTTTGTCGATCCCGACCTGCCGGACTGTGCTCTGCCCTTCATCGCCATGCACGAGCGCATGCACCTGCTGGGCTATGCCAGCGAGGGTGCGGCAAATATTGCGGCATGGCAGGCATGCATGGATGCGGGCGGCGCATGGGCAGATTCCGCCGCTTTATGGGCGTTGCGCTGCACCTTGGGCAGGCTGAGAGAGATGGATTCTGCCCGCCACGCAAGCCTTATGCAAAGCATGAATGATAAAACCTACGCAGCCTTCCTTCGCTGCGGCGGCAGCTACAGCCAAGCTCCGCAGCCGCCCATGCTGCAATGGCTGTATAGCTTGCTTGGGATTTCCGAATCGGTACAGGATTATGACATTCTCGCAGCCTACCTTGCAGCCAACATGCCGCAATGCTATAATGACTTCAGATGAACCAAGCAAGCAGAACACATTAAAAAGGAACGCAAGCATGAAGGAATTTGTGATCTCCGCCGCAGACGACGGCAAAAAGCTGGATAAGTGGCTGGTTCGGGAGATGCCCGCCGTGGGTATGGGGCAGCGGCAGAAGCTCTATCGCCAGAAGTGCTTCAAGCTCAATGGCAGACATGTCAAGGGCGACGCGCAGCTTGCCGGGGGCGATCTTCTTCAGATCTATGCGCCCGACGCCTGCTTTGACAAACCAAAGCGGGAGGATCCCTTTCTCTCCAAGATACGCCCCGACCTTCACCTGCTCTATGAGGATAGCCACATCCTCGTTGCCGACAAGCGCCCCGGTCTGATGGCGCATCCAGACGCCCATGAGAAGGTAAATACCCTGCTGACCCATGCGCAGGCTAACCTCTACCAGAAGGGCGAGTATGATCCGCAGACGGACTTTACTCCAGCCCTCTGCAACCGCATTGACCGCTTCACCGGCGGCATCGTGCTCATTGCCCGCAGCGAGGCAGCCATGCGTATCCTCAACCAGAGGATAAGGGATCGGGAAATCGAGAAATACTATTATTGCATCGCTCTGGGCAGCCTGCGCCAGCCGGAGGGTATGCTGGACAGCTACATTGTGAAAGCGCCCAATGCCAAGCGGGTTTCCGTCAGCCAGCGCCCCGTGGAGGGTGGTCAGCGCGCCCAAACCAGATACCGCGTCCTTGCCAAGCAAAATGGACTCAGCCTGCTGGAATGTGAGCTGCTCACCGGGCGTACCCACCAGATACGCGCCCAGCTTGCCTCCATTGGGCATCCTCTGCTGGGGGATAGCCAGTATGGAGACCCTGTGCGCAACGAAAAATACAGGCGCAGCTATCAGGCGCTCTATGCCTATAAGCTCCGCTTTGCCTTTGATAGCGATGCAGGCGTGCTTGAACCTCTGCGCGGCTTGGAGCTTTCCGTGCCGGAGGTGCGCTTCATTCGCGAGTATTTCCCGGAATATCGCCCGTGAACCTGTTGCTTTGCCGCGAGATCGCTTCCATAAGTGCTTCTATAAATGCTATCCTGCCCGACTTTGGCGCGGCATTTCGGGCGCACATGGCTGACAAGCACAACCAGAAGCTGTACCAGTCCAGCCTTGCCGCATGGAGCCTGCTGGCAGAGGGGCTGCGCATGCTCGGTCTGCCCCTGTATGAGGTGCGCTTTGAAGCGGGGGGCAAGCCAGTTTTTGCGGAGGGCGAGCTGCATTTCAGCCTGAGTCACAGCCAAGGCTATGCCGCCGCGCTCATTTCCACGGCAGCCTGCGGCGTGGATGTGGAGTGCATGCGCAGCGAGGTTTCTAAAAGGCTGGCAGAGAGATGCATGCATCCTGCGGAGATTGCGGCTGGCTTGGATTTTTTCACGGTCTGGACGCGCAAGGAATGCATTGCAAAGCTGGATGGCACAGGCTTGCCTGCCAAGCCAAACCAAATGGATTCCACCGACGTGTGCTACCATAATTGGTTTACTCGGTGCATAAATGATGCTTGCGGGCATGAATATGTGCTGACTGCACTCTGCCAAAATGAAGAACAAATAGAATATAAAAGCTAACCCCTTGCAGAAATGAGGTCAACCACTGGCTCGGCAGCGTCGGTGGTTGATCTCATTTGCAGCCTTACCAGTATACCTCTTTTCATTTCGGTTAATAGCTGCTATAATACTTGTAACTCGATACGGATCGCCATCGTTTACGGAGGTACAGATGATGAGCATCAGCGGAATGGATATTTAGCTCTGCCTGTTTTGCTGGTCAAGCTGTAAGAATGGGGGTGTGCCTATGAAGTGGAAAGATTATTATGATCGGTTTTGGGACTGGGCTGAAAGCACGCAGATCAGCAGGATATCCACGCTGACCGATTTCACATCCTCCGCAGAGGTCGTGGAGATTGTCAACAGCTTTATCGATGAAAAGATTGCATCCCGTCTGGTAAAGCGAGCCATGCAAAACGGCATACGCTTTATTCCTGCCGAGCTCATTGAGCTTGGCGGCTCTGTGACGGAAGAACTATTTTACGAAGCCATCCGCAGCCGTCGGGGGCAGTTTACGCAGGAGCAATATGAGGAGCTGGAGGGATACTGCTATGATGAGGAGCTTCTCGAATCGGTTGCTAAGGCGGACGGTATCCACCGTGAGATCGACGACCTGCCCTTTGAGCCGCAGACAGCCATTGCAGAGCCGGTGAGGAAGAGCCCCGGTTTCTTTGCCACGCTATTTGGTATCGCCGCCCATGCAGGCTCCAGACGCACCCGCCCTGGACGCTGCACGGGAGATTGCTCCAGCTGCCCCGCGCATTACGGCTATCGCTATGGGCGCTGGTATTATGGTCATCATCACACGCATGGCTGTGAGCTCGGCGGCAATGATTGCAGCGGGAAGCCGTGAATATAGCATCCATTGCACCGCCAAGATAACTGCCTGCTGGCATAAACCAATCGGGGCATTTGAAAGTGTTCTTCGAGAAATTGACAAGGCGAGGAAAGCGGCAGGCGCACTTTGAACATCACCCATGGGATTCGTCGATGACGATATAGCCGTAATAAACGGCAGTCTATCAGCTGTTCATAAACGCCGGGACGGAGCATATTATAACCCTCTCTCGTATGCATTCCGATGGATTATTTCCTTGGAGCGTTGATTTATGATGGCTATACTCCGCGAAAGATAGGTGATCAGTATTATCTGAATCTCTCGGAAAGATCACCAATTGTTGC
>CAYWLE010000069.1:0-8891 GCA_964458825.1 uncultured Oscillospiraceae bacterium
TTGCAAAGCTCGGTCTTGCCCACGCCGGTGGGACCGAGGAAGATGAAGGAGCCGATGGGGCGCTTGGGATCCTTGAGCCCGGCTCGAGCGCGGCGAACGGCACGGGAAACAGCCTTGACAGCCTCCTCCTGACCAACCACGCGGCGATGGAGTACATCCTCCAGATGGATCAGCCGCTGAGCCTCATCCTCGGTGAGCTTATTGACCGGCACGCCCGTCCAGCTGGACACGATGCAGGCGACCTCGTCCTCGCCCACGGTTTCCATCTTGCTATTGAGCTGCTGCTCCCAAGCCTCGCGGCAGCGCTGCATCTCGCTCTGAAGCTCCTTTTTCTTATCGCGGAGGTTGGCTGCGGTTTCGAAATCCTCGTTGGCGACAGCCTCCTCGGTTTCCTTATTGAGGGCGGCGAGGCGCTGCTGCTGCTGCTTCATATCCGGCGGTGCAGTGAAGGCATGGATGCGCACGCGGGAGGCAGCCTCGTCGATGAGGTCGATCGCCTTATCGGGCAGGCTGCGATCGGGGATATAGCGATCGGAGAGGTTCACCGCCGCCCTGATGGCCTCATCGGTGATATGCACGCGGTGGTGCGCCTCATAGCGATCCCGCAGGCCGGTGAGGATGGCGATGGATTCCTCCTTGCTTGGCTGACCCACCTGCACGGGCTGGAACCGGCGCTCCAGCGCGCCGTCCTTTTCGATATGCTTGTGGTACTCGCTGAGGGTGGTTGCGCCGATGCACTGTATCTCCCCGCGGGCAAGCATGGGCTTGAGGATATTGGCGGCGTCGATGGCTCCCTCGGACGCGCCTGCGCCGACGATGGTATGCAGCTCATCGATGAACATAATGATATTGCCCGACGCACGAATCTCCGCCATGGCATTCTTCAGCCGCTCCTCAAATTCGCCGCGGTACTTGGCTCCAGCCAGCATGGCGGCAAGATCCAGAGAAACCACGCGCTTGCCGCGCAGCAGCTCCGGTATATTTTCCTCCACGATGAGCTGAGCCAAGCCCTCCACAATGGCGGACTTGCCCACGCCCGGCTCGCCGATGAGAACGGGATTATTCTTTCTTCTGCGGGAGAGTATCTGCACGATGCGCTCGATCTCCTGCTCTCGACCGATCACCGGATCCAGCTCGCCTGCGCGGGCGGCGGCGGTGAGATCGCGGGAATACTGATCCAGCAGCGGGGTTTGCTGGTTTTCTGCCTCGCCGGACTGGCTATCCTCATCAGTACCGGTGAGGATGTGCAATAGCTCCTCCCGAGCCTTGCTCAGGTCGAGTCCCATCTTGATGAGCACATGGGCGGCCACACCCTCCCGCTCGCGCATGAGCGCCAGCAGGATATGCTCCACGGACACGTAGTTCTGCTTCAGCTCCCGCGCCTCGCGCACGCTCTGCTCGATCACCTTTTTGGTGCGGGGGGTATAGACCATCTGCTTGCCGTCCGGCTGGTCGTCGCCGCGGCCAAGTATGGCGATGATCTCGCTCCTTGCGCCATCCAAGGTAACGCCGCGCAGCACATTTGCCGCCGCGCCGGGGTCGCTCAGCACGCCCAGCAGCAGATGCTCCGTGCCCACATAGCTGCGGCCCAGCGTGCGGGCTTCATTTTGGGCGGCGATCAACGCACGCTGACCGCGCTCGGTAAATTTTGCAAAAAATGCCATTCGGTTTCCTCCATATTGGATTGGGGCTTATAATTGGATTGATTATTGGATGAACGGGATATGGGCTGCACGTCAGTCCGTGCTTTCGAGGGAGGAAAGCTCCTCCCGCAGGGTTTCGGCACGGAGTATCTCTGCCTCACGCTCGCCGATGAGGTGGCCTGCGCGCACGCCCAGAGAGCCGGGCTGGAGATCCATCATCAGTGCGTCCAGCGCCGGTATGGGCAGGTGCAGGTAGCCCATGCCTGCGGCATAGCGGATATCGGAATAGCGCTTCATGAACTCCTTGGTATCCATGAGGCGGGCATGCATGGTTTCACCCCACGAACGCAGCAGCTTATCCTGCAATTGCAGCATATCCTTCTTTTCGGTTGCCTCGCGCATGGCGCGCTCATGCTCCACGATCTCCTCGGTGGCTGCCACGAGGGAACGAATGACATCCTCCTCGCCGCGGCCGAGGGTGGCTACGTTGCTCATCTGGTAGAGCATGCCCTGCGCCTCCGCGCCATTGCCATACAAGCCGCGAATGGTGAGCCCGAGCTTGGCAACGGACTGCATCACCGCGCCCATCTGACCCGCAGCTGCAAGGGCGGGCAGGTGCAAAATGACGCAGGCACGCATGCCTGTGCCGGTATTGGCCGGGCAGGCCGTGAGGAAGCCCCACTGGCTATCGAAGGCAAAGGAATGGTCGTCGCCCACCTTTTCATCCAGCGTGAGCGCCATTTCGGCGCTGCGCTCCAGCTGCAAGCCCGGCAGCAGCCCCTGAAAGCGCACGTGATCCTCTTCATTCATCATGACCGACACCGTGCCGGCGGAGGATACCATTGCAGCCGAGCGGGAGGCATACTTGAGCAGGTCATAGCTGACGAAGTGGTGCTCCACGAGGCGATTGCGGGCGTCATCCTGAAGATCCTTCATGCGAAGGAGCATAAAGGACGCGCCATGCTTGCTGGAAAAGACCGAGCGGGCGGTGCGATCCACGACCTCCTCGGCATACTCCGGGGTGAGCTTGGGAGAAAAGGGCAGGTCTTCATAATTTCGGGAGAGGCGGACGCGGCTGGAAATGACGACGTCCTGATCCGGTGCGCATACATATTCACGCATGTGCGTCACCCCTCTCGAAGCCGGTATCGAAGCCGGGGTCGAAGGCGGACTCGATGCGCTCCGGCGGGCCGACATGGATGCTCTTCTCCCGCTGCTCCAGCTGGGCGGCGAGGGCGCGGATAGCGTCCCTGAGCTTGGCTGCCTGCTCATATTCCTCGGCAGCCACCGCCTTTTGCAGCTGCTGGCGGAGGCGATCGATATTCATACGGATGGAAGTGCCGCTATGCACGCCGCCGGGGATGCGGCCCGCATGCTGGGTATTGCCGTGGATGCGCTGCAAAAGCGCGGTCATCGGCTCCCGAAAGGCATTATAGCACTGAGCACAGCCGAGCATGCCGCACTTGCGGAACTCGCCATAGGTCATGCCGCACTGCTGGCAGGTGATGGCTGCGGTTTCGGGATCGATCCTCTCCTTGCCCGGCGCCTTTTTGCCATCGATGAGGTTATTGAGGATGCCAGCCAGATTCTTAATATCGATGCCCGGCAGCTGCTGCTTATACTTTGCCATGCAGGCGGGACAGAGGTTACGCTCGGTGCGCTCCTCATTTTTGATGCTTACAAAGTGGAAAACTGCCGGATTCTTGCCGCATTCTTCACACAGCATATGTCATACACCTCCCTCGGCATTTCGAAATACCTGAATCAGCAGATTTTTGAATACTGCGGCACGCAGCACATCCTTGCCGCTGACCGGCAGGCTGAGTGCATTGCGGCCGGTGGCTGCACGCATGAGCGCCGCCTCATTTGCCGTAACAAGCTGGTTTTCCTGCAAATGCTGCACGATGGCGTTGGTGGTTTCCTCATCGATGGAATTGCCCACGCGCTTGAGCAGGGCATCCAGCAGGTTGCCCTCCTCACGGGGATGCATGCGCACGATGCGCACATAGCCGCCGCCGCCGCGCCGGGACTCGATCAGGTAGCCATGATCCACGGAAAAGCGGGTGGCCAGCACATAATTGATCTGCGACGGCGCACAGCCAAAGTGCTGCGCCAGCTCGTTTCGACGAAGCTCCACATGGGCTTCCTCGCTCATCAGCTCCTTGATGAAGCGTTCAATGGTATCGCTGAGCTGCGCCATGATAATTCACCTTCTCTCAGCGGTCAGTATTGACCATCTTTGACTATTATTATAAGACGAAAGCGGACGTTTTGCAAGAGGTAAATGAAAGAAATAAAAGAGAGTCTGATAAAACAGGCTCTCTCACATCCATGATTTTTAATTATCATGCGTAGCGGGCTTATCAGACCTTGACCTTGAGGTTGACGTTTTCAAGGAAATTGAGCACCACGCGAGCGGAATTATGGGCGGCCATGGGCATAAATTCCATATATTCCATGGCGTGCTTGCCGCTGGAGGAATCGGAGATGGAGCGGATAACCACGCAGTCCACGCCATTGATGAAGCAGACCTGCGCGATGGCGCCGCCCTCCATTTCGCAGGCGGAGGCATCGAAGAGGCGAACGATGCGATCCTTGACCGCCTGATCGCTGACGAACTGGTCGCCGGAGGCAATGCGGGCGGGCAGCACGCGCACGCCCTTGATCTCCTGTGCAGCGCGGATGATGGCGGAAACCGCCCATTCGGCACAGCGGAAGTAGGTTTGGTTCACGGTGGAAACGAAGCCCAGAGGATCGCCGATGGCGGAGGTATCCACATCATGCTGCACCAGCTCCGTTGCCACGCAGATATCCCCCACCTCCAGCGGCTCGCGCAGCGCGCCGGCCACGCCGGAATTGATAACCAGCTTCACTGGCCACGACATGAGCATGGTCTGGCAGCAGACGGCGGCGTTCACCTTGCCCACGCCGCACTTGCACAGCACCACTTTTTTATCCTTAATCGTACCTACGACATATTCATAGCCGCTGCGCTTATGCCGCTCAGGCTGCTCGACCTGCGCAAGAAGCTCCTCAAGCTCACGATCCAATGCACACAGAATACCGATCATTATGTATCACCTCATATATTTGTAAGTTAGATTATTTATTATCCACGCCATGCAGCAGTACGGCGGCTTGGGCGGATATGCCGATTTCCTCGCCCTCGAAGCCCATGCGCTCGGTGGTGGTTGCCTTGACATTTACCTGAGCCTCCGGCACGCCAAGCGCGGCGGCGAGGTTTTGCCGCATCTGCGGAATGAAGGCGGCGAGCTTGGGACGCTGGGCAACGATGGTGACGTCCGCATTGGTCACGCCAAAGCCAGCCTCATGCACAAGCGCCATCACATGCTCCAGCAGCAGCATGGAGGATATGCCCTTGTAGCGCGGGTCGCTATCGGGAAAGTGCCTGCCGATATCCCCCATTGCAGCCGCGCCGAGCAGGGCATCCATGAGGGCATGCACGGCGACATCGGCGTCGGAATGACCATCCAGACCCCGATCATGAGGAACCTCCACGCCGCAGAGGACGAGCCTTCTGCCCTTGCGCAGCCTGTGGGCATCGTAGCCCATGCCGATACGCAGCACTTGCGCCGCCTCCCTTCTGACGAGCAGGTTTTCAAAATCCGATGGGTTGGTCAGCTTGATGTTCTTTGCGGCGTCCTCGGCTGTGGAGAGGTGGACGCTGCTGTAGGCATGCTCGAAAAGCATAGCGTCGTCAGTAGCCTCGAAGCCCTCCTGCTCCGCCTGCGCGTGGGCGGCCATGAGGCGCTGAAAATCGAAGCTCTGGGGGGTCTGCACGGCCCGAAGGCTGCTGCGGTCGGGGGTAGTGACCAGACCGGTGGCTGGATCGAGCTGCTTGATGGTATCCACCACGGGGATGGAGATCACGCCGCTGCCATAGCTTTTGGCATCGGCAAGGGTGGCGCGGATGACGGCTTCAGACACGAAGGGTCTGGCTGCATCATGCACGGATACGATGGCGCAATCCTTTGGAACCATATGCAGGCCGCTGAGGACGCTCTCGCGCCGGGTAGCGCCGCCGGGAGCGATGTGCTTGACCAGCGGGCAGGCTCCCTCGATTTCCGTCAGGCGGCGGTAGGCTGCCATATCCCGCTCGGCAAGCACCAGAACCACGCCATCATAGGCGCGGGGAGCCGAGAGCGCATCCAAGCAGCGGGAAAGCACGCTCCTGCCCTGCCAGCGAAAGAAGACCTTATTCTCCTCCAGACCGGAGCGGGAGCCTCTGCCCGCAGCCACGAGCACGCACCAGACGCTCATGACCTTGCCCTGTACATGGAGGCTGCATCCTGCTTGGCTGCATGCTCGGCGATGGTGAGTATTTCATATTCATGATACTGCTCGCCGAAGCGAATGCCCAGTATGTCCCCCGCCTTAACCGACGTGCCGGGCTTGCCCTCCTTGCCGTTTACGGTGATATGACCGGTGGAGCAGGCATCGTTTGCCACGCTTCTGCGCTTGATGATGCGGGATATCTTCAGGAACTTATCCAGCCGGATGGATGTGACCTCCTCGCGAACCACAGGCTTTTTTGCCTCCATCGCCTTTCTGCTCATATAGCCTCCATTTATTCAGAAACGTATTTTTAATTAGATACGTCTTTTTTTAGAAACGGGACTGCCCTAGGGCAGCCCCGCGCAAATCAGCTTCAATAACCAAGGGGAATAGAAATAGGAAAGCAAGGATCCCAGCCATCCAGCTTGAGATGTATGGCTGGGAAATATGCATTTACAGACCTTATCGGCAGTCTGGAATCAGAACTGATCCTTCAGACCCTTGCCCGCCTTGAACACAGGGGACTTCTTTGCGGGGATCTCGATGGTTTCGCCGGTGGAAGGCTTGCGGCCGGTGCGGGCGGCGCGCTCCTTGATCTCGAAGGTGCCAAAGCCCATCAGCTGAACCTTATCGCCCTCCTTGAGCGCCTCGATGATGGTTTCCTCGAAGGCGTTCAGCGCGGCCTCGGCCTGCTTCTTGTTCAGTGCGGACTTCTCTGCGATCTTTGCGATCATTGCGGCTTTATTCATAGTGGTGTATCCTCCAATTCATTTGGTTGTTGACGCCGTAAGCGCCGTATGTTTTCAAGCGAAACGACATACTTATATTCGCTATGCAGCCCTTAATTCCTGCCGGAAATTGGCTTTTATTTACAATTTTACGCGATCCCAATACTTTTGGGCATCCTCGGCTGCGGCAGGCAATGTAATTTGAGCCTTGGCAAGCTCCTCCTCCAGCGCGGCAAAGCGGGCAATGAAGCGATCGGCGGCCTCGTTGAGGGCGATCTCCGCATCGATCTTATGTCTGCCAGCCAGAGCACAGAGCATGAGCAGCGCGTCGCCAAGCGCCTTCTCCCCCTCCTCGCCGCCGACAAGCGCCGCACGGGCGGCCGCGTCCCTTGCAAGGGCTGTGTCGTCTTTGCAGGCTATGCCGGCCCGACCAGCCTTGCTCATCAGCTTACAGGCACGCATCAGCGCCGGTATGCTGCGGGGAACCTCCTGAAGAACCTCGGCAAAGCTCTGCTGGCCGCGCTCCTTCATTTTATTCCTCGTCCAGAGATCCAGCACAGCCTCCGGGTCGCCGGCGCTATCGCCGCCGAAGATATGGGTGTGGCGCTGGATCATCTTGGTGCAGATGGCGGTTAAGGAATCGCCGATATCAAACTCGCCATGCCGCCTGCCAAGCTCCGCATGCATCATAACCTGCATGAGGATATCGCCAAGCTCATCATAGAGGTGGTCGGTATCGCCGGCGTTAATGGCGTCGATCGCCTCATAGGTTTCCTCCAGCATGAAGGTGCGCAGGGATTCGTGGGTCTGCGCCTTATCCCACGGACAGCCGTTCGGCCCCTGAAGGACATGGATAACCTCGCGCAGGTCGTCAAAGCCATAGCGCTCCAGCTTCATCAGGTCGCGCTCGGCAAATATCAGCGCACAGCTGCGGTGGTCGTATGCCTTGAGGCGGTCGAGATCATAGAGGGGGATGCGGGCGATGCTGCCATCGCCGCTGAGCACGAAGCAGCGGGTTTCATCGGGATAGCATTCCATGAGCTTGAGCTTGACCTCGGAGGCAAGCTCGCGGCTATTGAGCTCCCGCACGAGGGCGTTATCCCGGGCGGAGAGGCTGAAGCTTTCCCAATCGGATGCCTCCAGCATGCGGGTCGCGCCGCCGGCATAGCCCATCAGCGCTCCCTCCACCGGCACGCCGGGAATGATGCGCAGCTTCTTCTCCAGCTGGCTCAGCTCCAGCACGCTGCGATCCCGCACATCATAGACGGCATAGACCACATCGCCTGCCGCAGCCATTTGCCGAACCAGCTCGGCTGCGCGGCGGGCATGCTCATCGAAATCCTCGCATTCATCATAGAGGTGATCCAGCGTTTCATAGGCTATGCCCCGCTCCCTCAGCCATGCGGCGCAGCCGATGCGCTCGGTATGCAGCGCCACATGGATGCCGCTGGTCAGAAGCTCCGCCGCCTGCATGGTGAGGTCGCCAGCCTCAAGACCCACGCCCAGAACATAGATCATACCCATATTCGATCACTCCAATTATCAAGCTCAAGGCATTCATAAAAGCTGCCTTGCAGAGCGACGACAAAGCTTGCCGGCTCCATCGGCACTCTGAATCCATATGGGTTTATTGTAGCACAAAGCCGGGATCGCCGCAAGTGCCGCGTTTCCCGGCTCTGGTGTTTCTGCGCAGGCGGCGGTCACTGCTCCATCTGGCGTCCCACGATGCTGGCTGTGGTTTCCGCGACCTTCTGATCGATATCGCTCATTTGCACGCCGGAATCGCGGCTGAGGAGGATTAGACCGCCGATGATCTCGCCATCGGCAAGTATCGGCGCCACGATCTGGGCAGAATAGGCGTCGGGGTGGTCATCGCTGGTAACGGGGATCATCCTCGCGCCGGAGGAAAGGTTGAGCACCTGCATCTGCCGGGACTGGAGGATCTGATCCGCCTCCTGACTGAGCGCCTTTTCCACATACTCCCGCTTGTTCGTCCCGGAGGCGGACACGATGGCGTCTCGATCGCTGATGAGCGCTACATGGCCCAGCGTGCGATAGAGAGAATCAGTGTAATCCTTGGCGATGGCTGCGATTTCGCCGATGGGGGAATATTTCTTGAGTATGACCTCGCCATCGTGGTCGGTATAGATCTCCAGCGGGTCGCCGCCGCTGATAACATGGACATCGAAAACCTTATCCAATTTGTTCTTAGAACACTGGATTA
>CAYWLE010000070.1:0-8798 GCA_964458825.1 uncultured Oscillospiraceae bacterium
ATCTTGATTTAGAGGAAGGGTCATCGGGAAGTATTCTTCCTGATGACCCTTTTTTCAGGAATACTGTAAAAAGGCGGGAAAAAATATGGCGGATCCACAAGCGAGAAACGTACTGTCGATACGGGGAATGTGCAAGTCCTTCGGCCGTAACCGCGTGCTTGACCACATCAATCTGGATGTGAAGGAAGGCAGCATTATGGGTCTGATGGGTGAAAATGGCGCGGGCAAGTCCACCATGATGAAGTGCCTTTTCGGCACCTACCAGAAGGATGAAGGAACCATTATCTTCGATGGCAAGGAAGTCAATTTCTTCGGCCCAAAAGACGCGCTGGAAAATGGCGTCGCCATGGTGCATCAGGAGCTGAACCAGTGCCTTGAGCGCAGCGTGGTGGATAATCTGTTTTTGGGGCGCTATCCCACCAACTCCCTTGGCGTGGTGGATGAAACGCGCATGAAAAATGAGGCGGCAGATCTCTTCCGGAAGTTGAATATGACGGTGAACCTGACTGCCCCCATGAAAAACATGTCGGTTTCCTCCCGTCAGATGGTGGAAATCGCAAAGGCAATTTCCTATAATGCGAAGCTGATCGTTTTGGATGAGCCAACCTCCTCGCTTACTGTGCGCGAGGTGGCAAAGCTCTTTGAAATGATGCGCAACCTGAAGGCGCAGGGTATTTCTCTGGTTTATATCTCGCATAAGATGGACGAGATATTCGAGATATGCGATGAGGTTTCCGTGCTGCGCGATGGTAAAATGGTTGCAACCAAGAAGACCAAGGAAACGAACATGAACGAGCTAATCGCCGCAATGGTTGGTCGAACGCTCGATAATCGATACCCCCCTGTGGACAACAAGCCGGGCGAGGTCGTGCTCTCGGTTCAGCATATGTCCACCAAATATGCTCCCAATCTGAAGGATATCAGCTTTGACGTGCGTGAAGGCGAGATTTTCGGTCTTTATGGTCTGGTTGGCGCCGGTCGTTCCGAATTGCTTGAAACGATGTTTGGCGTCCGCACCAGAGCGGCGGGCCGCATGTATTACAAAAATCGTCTGATGAACTTCACCAGCTCTAAGGATGCCATGGATCATGGCTTTGCCATGATAACGGAGGAAAGAAAGGTCACTGGGCTCTATCTGGAGAGCGATTTGACATTCAATACAACCATTACCAATCTTTCGCACTACAGATCCGGCATTGCACTGAGCAACGACAAGATGGTTAAGGCAACAGCCAACGAGATCAACATCATGCATACCAAGTGCATGGGTCCGTCCGATGCGATCACGGCGCTATCCGGCGGTAACCAGCAGAAGGTCATCTTCGGCAGGCTGCTGGAGCGCGATCCTGCGGTTTTCCTGATGGATGAACCAACGCGCGGCATTGATGTTGGTGCAAAGTATGAAATCTATGAATTGATCATCAAGATGGCGAAGATGGGCAAGGCCATTATTGTGGTATCTTCTGAAATGCCAGAGATTTTGGGCATAACCAACCGAATTGGCGTGATGTCCAATGGTCGGCTGGCTGGTATCGTCAATACCAAGGAAACAAATCAGGAAGAGCTGCTCAGGCTCAGTGCGAAATATCTGTGATTGGAGAGAAGAAACATGGCAAACAATGAGAAAATCCTCACGCTTGAGGCAGAGCAGGCGCTGCTTGCGCCGATCGACGCCTATGTGAATGGTATTCAGCAGAAGATCAATGCCCTGCGCACCGACGGCACCGATAAAGTAACCTCCCTGACGAACCACATCGCTATCGTCAAGGAAAATGCCAACTACACCAAGGGAGAGAAGACCGAGCTCATCGCGCAGGACAAGAAGCTGCTTGCGCAGGCAAAGTCCGTTGAGAACAAAAATAAAGCGCAGATCAACGCGCTGATCGATGATGCAGTTAAGTACCTCGACGCGCACTACGATAAGGAATACTATTCCAAGGTCGTGGAGTCCTGTGCGGCGGCAAAGGAAGCTGAGCTTGCCCGCTATGCCGCGGAAACCGTCGAGCTGAAGAAGGAGCATGCCGCTGAGCTTGCCAAGCTGACCAACGATGGCGAGATCAAGGACGAGAAATATGTTTACAAGAACAGGCTGTTCGATGCGAAGCTCAAGCATGAATCTGCCCTTCAGGAGATCAAGGATCGCCAGCACGAAGCCTATACCCATCGCTATCATCTGATCGACCTGCTCAGGCTATCCAAGTTCAGCTTCAGTGAAAGCATAAAGCAAAAGTGGGAGAACTACAAGTATACCTTCAGTGCTAAGCAGTTCTTCCTGAATAATGGTCTGTACATCGCCATCCTGTGCGTGTTCATCGTGCTGTGCATTCTGACGCCCATATTGAAGGGCAAGCAGCTGCTCACTATGAAGAACATACTCACCATCCTCACGCAGGCGTCTCCCCGCATGTTCTTGGCGCTCGGCGTAGGCGGACTGATCCTCTTGGGCGGCACAGACCTGTCCATTGGCCGTATGGTTGGCACAAGCATGGTGCTTTCCACCATGATTATGCACAAGGGCATAAACACCGGCTATTTCTTCGGTCATGCCTTTGATTTTTCTGCGGTTCCGCTGGGTCTGCGCATGGTAATCGCGCTGGTTGTTTGCTGCTGCGTAACCACCGCCTTTGCCACGATGGCTGGCTTCTTCACGGCGCAGTTCAAGATTCACCCCTTCATTTCCACCATGGCAAACATGCTGATTATGTTCGGCATCATGACCTATGCGACGCAGGGCGTGTCCTTCGGTGCAATCGAAAAGGAGATCAAGAATATCGTCATGCCGACGATCGGTGAATTTCCAACCATCATCATATGGACGATCGTCGTGATCCTCGTAATGTACTTCATCTGGAATAAAACTGCCCTCGGCAAGAACATGTATGCCGTTGGCGGCAACCCTGAGGCTGCTGCCGTATCTGGCATTTCCGTATTCAAGGTAACGCTCATCACCTTCGCCATCGCAGGCATCCTCTATGGCTTCGGCGCATGGCTCGAATGTATCCGCATGGTTGGTTCCGGTTCTGCCTCCTATGGTCAGGGCTGGGAAACCGACGCCATCGCGGCATGCGTGGTTGGCGGCGTTTCCTTCAAGGGCGGCATCGGTAAGATTCAGGGCATCGTGGTCGGCGTGCTGATCTTCACCGCACTGACCTATTCCCTCACGATCCTCGGCGTGGATACGAACCTGCAGTTCGTTTTCTCCGGTATCATCATTCTGGCGGCTGTCACGATCGACTGCCTGAAGTACGTGCAGAAGAAGTAAAGAGCAACCCACAGGCTTCCGGTCTGCGGCGCACATCCCCCGTGCGCCCGCCGGAGGCTTAGTATTCTCATTTTTTGTTTGAAATGGAGGTTATTCAATGAGCTACCAGCCTGCTAGCAATCGCTACGAGTGCATTCCGTACCGGCGCTGCGGTAAAAGCGGCTTGATGCTGCCCGCCCTGTCCTTGGGCTTGTGGCACAATTTTGGTGAGATCACTCCCTTTGCCACCCAACAGAGCATACTGCGTCAGGGCTTTGATCTGGGCATCACGCACTTTGACCTTGCCAACAACTATGGCCCGCCCTATGGAGAGGCGGAGCGGAATTTCGGCATTCACATGGATCGTGACTGGCACACCCACCGTGATGAACTGATCATCTCCACCAAGGCTGGCTATGATATGTGGCCCGGCCCGTATGGCGATCATGGCAGTCGCAAATACCTGATTGCCAGCCTCGATCAGAGCCTCAAGCGCATGCACCTTGATTATGTGGATATCTTCTATCATCACCGCCCCGATCCAGATACGCCGATCGAGGAAACGATGGGTGCGCTGGATCAAATCGTGCGCAGCGGCAAGGCGCTGTATGTCGGCGTTTCCAATTATAATGCCGAGCAGATGCGCGTGGCTGTGAAGACGCTGCGCTCGCTGGGTACGCCGATGCTGATCCACCAGCCCAAGTATTCCATGATGGTGCGCACACCCGAGGCTGGGCTGTTTGACGTGCTCAAGGATGAGGGCGTTGGCTGCATTGCCTTCTCCCCGCTGAGCAACGGCATACTCACCAGCCGCTACCTCAATGGCATTCCTGCGGATTCCCGTGCGGCACATGACCCGCGCTACCTCAAGGCGAGCGCCATTACTGAAAAGACGATCTCCAAGGTACGCAAGCTGAACGCCATCGCCGAACGCCGCGGACAGAGCATGGCTCAGATGGCTCTGCTGTGGACGCTGCGGGATCCTGTGGTCACCAGCGCCCTGATCGGCGCCAGCCGACCGGAGCAGGTTCGTGAAAATGTGGCTGCGTTCAACAGTTCCTTCCTCAGTGAAGCCGAGCTTCAGGAGATCGAAGCAATTCTGGCTGAGGAATAAGCCAAGGCAGCAAAGCCAATATGGCTATGCGCTTATGATCGAAGCGACCCGCACGGCACAATGCATTGCGCCGTGCGGGTCGCTTTTCAAATTTCATTTGACTTCAACATATATCCAGCATATAATATATGATACATATTATCATGTATGAATATGCTGACAATGCCGCTGCGTAGGGTTCCATCGGCATGTTCAAAAGGCGGTGTTTGAATGCTAAAGCTTGTAATCGCAAATAATGATGCAAAGATGCGCAGCCTGCTTCAAACGCTGGTTGATTGGAATGCGTTCGAGATTAAGCCAGTCGGCATTGCAGCAAACAGTTATGATGCGCTGGAGCTGGTTCAAGACTGCCAGCCGGATATCCTGATTACGGATATCCACATGCCGGACTGCAATGGATTGGAGCTGTTTGCGCAGGCAAGAACCATCGCGCCGCAGCTAGAAGCCATTATCATCAGCGGAGATGCAAGCTTTGAATATGCCCAGAGCGCCATTCGGCTGGGTGTGTGCGATTATCTGCTCAAGCCGGTCAGCCAGCAGCAGCTCACACAGTCGCTGGAAAGGCTATCTGTGCGCTTCAAGAGCAGGCAGAGGCTTGGCTGCAAGGCAGAAAGCCCGTCGCAGGCGGCTTATGGCAAGCAAGAATACGGAAGTCCAGCATCCAAAGCGACAGATGCACGCATCGCGCAGCAGGCGAATTTCGGTTCGCGCCCGATACGCTTGGCGAAGGAATATGTGTTCGAGCATTATCAGCAGCCGATCTCGCTGGAAAAGGTATGCGAGATGGTTGGTTTTTCCGTCAGCTACTTCAGCACGATGTTCAAGAAGGAAACCGGAGAGAACTTCATCCGCTTTCTTTCACGCACGCGGATCGAGCATGCCAAGAAGCTGCTTGTGCAGACGAATTTACCGGTATCGGAAATCTGTACCCGCGTGGGCTACAGCGACCTGAAGTATTTTACCCAAACCTTCAAGCGGGAAACCAGCCTCACCCCCGGTCAATATCGCAAGCTGCATAGCTGACGCCAACGCCTTCATCAGCAGACTGCATAAAGCGGCATGACCCTTTGATTCGGTCGTGCCGCTTTTTGTATCGCTATTTTTGCATCCTATTCAGGTCGCCTGAGCATGGATTCAAGGCTGCCGAGTCCCTCCATCAGCATGCTGTTTGCCCGCAGCAGCTCGTCCGAGAAGCTGTGCTGACGCTTGTATGTACCGCTCCTGTGGCGGTCGATCACCAGCCGATAGCGCTCCATCGCCCTTTCGACAGCCTCCTCCCATGAGCAATACAGCCTTTCAGCCGCATTCTGACCCACGCTGCGCAGCCTATCCTGCCTGCCATGCAGGGATAGCAGCAGCTGGTACAGGCCGTCAGCATTCTCCTCGATAAGAAAGCCATCGCAATCATGCTCCACGCCCTCGGCTGCGGCGCTGCCCCGAATTAGCACGGAAGGCAGGCTGCATGCGGCCGCCTCGCGAACCACCAAGCCATTGGTATCAAAGGTGGATGGGAAGAGAAACATATCCGACCGACAGTACCACGCCCGAACCACATCTCGATCGGATACCGCGCCAACGAACACGCACTTTTCCCAAATGCCCAACTCCCATGCATGCGCCTCAATCTCCGCCCGATCCGCGCCATCACCCACGAAAACCATGCGGAAATCGCGATCCGCGGCGTTGAGCTTTGCCAGTGCATCGATGATGATGCGTATGCCCTTGTACCACATCATGCGACCAACATAGAGGTAAACCGGCAAGCCATTTGGCAATGCATACTGTCCGGTTGCAGCCTGTACCATTTCCGGCGCGACCCTGCTTCGAGGCAGATCCACGCCGTTTGGCATGACGATAACCTCGCCCTCATAGCCAAGGGAGCGCAGGTTATCCGCCGCGCCTTGGCTCACCGCCCAAACCTCGTCGCAGGCGCTCACATTCTCCACCAGCGCCCGTATGCTACTCTGCTGAAGGTGCTTTAGATGGATGGTATTGGCGATGTCGATATCAAATTTGGTATGGTAGGTCAGCACCAGCGGCGCATCGGCAATCTGCCGCAGCATGCGTCCCAGCAGCGTGGATGCGATGGGGCAGTGGCTGTGCAGCAGACTGATATTCGCGCTCGCCGCCCGTCGCGCCATTTCTGGCGAAAAGGGTATGCCAGCCATATAGCCGGTTTTCTTGCGCAGGTCGATGCTTGGATAGCGATAGACCGGATAGGGAAACGCGCTGTCCTCCGCCTGCGGATGGGAAGGCGTAACCACCATGGCTTGGCTGCCCTGCGCCTGAATCTCCTTGGCATAGTTGCACACAGCATTGGCAACGCCATCGATCAGCGGCGGAAAGGAATCGTTCAGAAGGCAGATGTTCATCTTCTCGCTCATTTTCCTTCCCTCTTCTCTCGGCGCTTCTGAGCCACCGCCTCGCGGATGCGCTGTTCACAGGCGTCCAGCTCATCCAAGGCGCGGCGCCTCATCTCAGCAGCCTCCTGCTTCAGCTCCTGCTGGTTCCTGCGCAGCTTTTCAAGCAAAGCACGGTTGTACAGCTTCAAGCCGGGGTAGGCACGCAGGGTGCGCCTCGCAAGCACGCTATAGCGGCTCAGCTGCTCTCGCACAGCGCGGGTCAGCATCTCAGTATCATCCGCACCTGTGGCGCTTGCAGAGCCTCTGATCTTGCCCAGCACCAAGCAGGAGATCACCACATCGGTAAAAAACAATATGCACAGACCGCTGGAGAGCAGGTTCAGCGCCGTCACGCTCAGCCGATCGAAAATACCCATCAGGAAGGGATGCAGCACATAGATCAGCAAAAGCCCCAGCAGGCCGAAGGGGATCAGCGTGTTGGCGCAGATTCGACCGTTCAGGTTAAAGCGCCTGCGGCTATAGTCCCACCAGCGGGCATGGAATATCTTCTCCAGCAGGTAGCTGGTGAGGTATTCCAGCGCACCGCAGACGATCATACCCAGCAAAAACACCGTCACCGGTGAATCGGCATAACCATCCAGCAGCAGCACGATCAGCAGCGAACCAACTCCATAAATGGGGCACCATGGCCCGATCAGGAAGCCGCGATTGATAAAGCGCCAATATTCCAGCGATTTGCATGCAACCTCCATCAGCCAGCCGAGGAAAGCCACGGCGATGACAAATAAAAAATCCTTCTGCAAAGTGACAAGCAAGTAGATCACTCCCGTTTTGTAAATGCTGCGGCTCGGCTTTTCTTCTGCCCGTGTGCTTCAGGCCGTCAGCGGACAGGATGCTGGCATGCATCGCTCTGGTTTTCCCGTGGATGTGAGCCACGATCCTTTCTTATTCGACGTGCTTCCTCATATTCCCTGCAAATCTGATGAATATCCTGCTGGGTGCAATGCTGCATCAGCTTGCCATAGGATATGCCCAGCTGCTCACACTTCCACGATATTGCATCCAGCTCTTCATTTCGCTTAAACATGGTTCCACCTGCTTTCTGCCGCGCACGACTATCCTTATTCTTTTCGCTTCACTCTGATCCTTCCAGCTTTTCTTTTCCTGTCCGTATTAGGTTAATGCTTCTCCAGTATCGCCATAAATTCATCGCCGGTGATGGTTTCCTTCTCGTAGAGGTACATCGCCAGTGCATCCAGCGCTTCACGGTTCTCCTTCAGAATAGCCAGCGCCTTCCGGTGCTGGGTCTTCACTAGTTCCACAACCTCCACATCGATCTTTGCCTGCGTTTCTGCCGCACAGTTCAGCGAGCTGTCGCCGCCGAGATACTGGTTGGTCACGGTTTCCATGGCAACCATATCGAAATCCCGGCTCATGCCGTAGCGGGTAATCATGGCGCGTGCCAGCTTGGTTGCCTGCTCGATATCGTTGGATGCGCCGGTGGTTACGCTGCCGAAGCGAAGCTCCTCCGCCGCACGACCGCCGGTATAGGTGGCGATCTTATTTTCGATCTCCTCCTTGGTCATCAGGTAATGGTTGCCCTCCTCCACCTGCATGGTGTAGCCCAGTGCGCCGCTGGTACGGGGAATGATGGTGATCTTCTGTACCGGTGCAGATTCCGTCTGCTTGGCGGCAACCAACGCATGACCGATCTCATGATAGGCAACCATGAGCTTCTCCCGATCGGAAAGTATAGCGTTCTTCTTCTGGTAGCCTGCAATGACCACCTCGATGCTCTCCTCCAGATCGGCCTGCGTAGCGCAGCTTCTGCCTGCACGCACGGCTCGCAGCGCAGCCTCGTTTACGATATTTGCAAGCTCCGCGCCGGAAGCGCCGCTGGCCATGCGGGCGATGCAAGTAAAATCAACGCCCTCCTCCAGCTTGATCTTCTTGGCATGCACCCGCAGTATAGCTTCGCGACCCTTGAGATCGGGCAGCTCCACGGGCACGCGGCGGTCAAAGCGTCCGGGACGGGTCAGCGCCGGATCGAGGGACTCAGGACGGTTGGAGGCGGCTAGTA
>CAYWLE010000071.1:0-8759 GCA_964458825.1 uncultured Oscillospiraceae bacterium
GAGTATGAGCGCGCGCTCATCTTCTGCGGCACCGGCATGGGCATCCACATTGCAGCCAGCAAGTGCCCCCATGTGCATGCGGCTGTGGTCGAGTCCGTTCCCGCTGCAAAGCGCTGCATCACCGGCAACAATTGCAACGTGCTGTCGATGGGCGGCTTCTATGTGGCTCCCCAGATGGGCATTGAGATCGCCGAAGCCTTCCTCGGCAGCGAGTTTGGCGAGGGCTACGAGTGGTGGCCGAATTTCTTCGAGTTCCACGATCTGGCAGTGAAGGAGCTGGAAGCCTTCGATTACGAAACCTTCAAGGCAAACGGCTTCAAGACCGAAACCACCGAGGTTCCGCTGCCCGACATCATGAACGAGAACCCCAACTGGATGAAGTAATCGCATAGCAGACAAACGATGGAGTGCTGTCCTTTATAGGACAGCACTCCAACCGCTGACAAAGCCCACAAATACAAAAAATCCAACCAGTCGAAGAAGATAGGTTGGATTTTTTTGCTTCCTGCGTCAGCTTCGGCTGCAAATTTCAGTCACCTACGTCCATGTAGGCTCCTCTTATGCTCATACTTCGATCTTTCGTGCCTCCACATAGAAGCGCTTCTCATGGGCATGCCCCATGGAGAAGGTTTTCCTCGGCAGCACGCCATATTTTTTGATGAAGGGGAAAAGCTCCGCCTTGGCAAAGGAGCAGGGCATGAAGCCGAGGGCGTCGTCGCGGTTGGCAAGCCTGCGCAGAGCTTCGTCGCCATGGATGTAGTCGATCTTTGCCTCGGGATGGCTGGCAAGATAGGCATCCAGAAAGGCTTGCAGGCTCTTGAGGGGATGCTCGGCAAAGCGATATTCCCGCTCGCCATGGCTTGTCACGGCTCGCAGCAGCTGACCGCCTTCAGGCTGGCTCGGCAGCGTCTGCTCATATTCGGCAAGCAGCGCCTCAGGATCCACGCCCGTCAGCAGGCGATGGATGGGTTCGAACTGGATGGCTTGGCTGTGCAGGTTTTCGATCTCGGCGAGGGCATAGCGGGCAGGGTGGCTGGTGCGCTGCTCCTCGGAGAGATTCTCCCGCAGCTCCAGCCAGTAGGCACGGGCGGCGGCAAGGGAGTGGTTGCCATCGCCCACAGCCAGAAATAGCCCGCCGCAGCCATCATAGAGCTTATCCAGCGCCTCGGCAGCCTGCTCCGCAGCGACCTTCCAGCCGCGCAGATGACCGCCGCCCTGCATCAGCTCGAAGTCGTAGAGCTTTTCGAGGGAGTCGCGTCGGTCGGCAAGAGGCTCGATCACGCTGCACGCCGGGTCGTCCAGCAGCATCAGCACGTGGGGCAGCTCCAGCGCGGCTTCGCGACGGATCTTCACCCGAGGCGGCACACGCTCAATGACGGTGCCCTCGGTGGCGCGGATCAGGCTTTGGGAGCCTGCGGCATAGTCGTACTGCTCCAGATCGAGGCATGCCATCAGACCCAGCCGCACGCCGGTTTCGGTGCTGCGCTCCACCAGCACGAAGCCATCGCTCACCTTTTCCTCCAGCACGCCGCCATCGAGGTAGGCATGCATGGTTTGCTGCATCTGCTGGGTGCGCTGCTGACTTTGATCGAGGTAGACCTCCGGCAGGGTGAGCCGAAGGGTGGATGGAGCGTCGCCAACGATCTCCTCCACCTGATGCCAGTATTCAGGCTCCGAGGTATACTGATCCACGGCAACCACCGCCCATTTTTCCATGGAAACGCCTGCCTTGGGCAGCAGGATATCTGCGCCGCGCACAACGGGATTTTTCATAATTCTTTTCCTCCGAAATCTGCTTTTGGGGTGACGCCCATAAAAGATTCGAGCGCAACGCATGCACGCCGCGCTCGGAAGCTTTGCTTAGTCCTTGGACTTGGTGAGCTTGCGGATGATCTCGATCATGCCCCAAACCACCAGCATCAGGCACAGGATGGTAGCCATGCCCTTGCCCATGATGGGCAGGGACTGCAAAAACGCCTTGAAATTCATATTCATATCCTCCTTTGCGGGCAGCGATCAGGCAACGAGGGAGATAATCAGGCCGCCGACGATGGCGCTGGCGATCTGACCGGCAACATTTGCACCCGCCGCATGCATCAGCAGGAAGTTCTGCGGGTCTTCCTTCAGACCCATTTTATGTACCACGCGGGACGCCATGGGGAAGGCGGAGATGCCGGCTGCGCCGATCATGGGGTTCATCTTGTTCTTGCGGAACAGGTTCAGGAACTTCACAAACAGCACGCCGAACACGGTATCGGCAATGAACGCCACCAGACCCAGCGCAAGGATCATCAGCGTTTCAAGCTGGAGGAAATCCGCACCCTTCATGCTGAAGGCAACGGTGATGCCCAGGAAGATGGTGATGAGGTTGGCAAGCACATTCTGGGCGGTATTGGAGAGGGACTCCAGCACGCCGCACTCGCGGATGAGGTTGCCGAACATAAGGAAGCCAACCAGCGCAGCAGAGGCGGGAGCCGCCAGCGCAGCGATGACGGTAACGCAGATGGGGAAGAGGATGCGCAGACCCTTGGATACGCTGCCGGGATGGTAGGGCATGCGGATCAGGCGCTCCTTCTTGGTGGTCACCAGCTTGATGAAGGGGGGCTGCACGATGGGAACCAGCGCCATATAGCTATATGCCGCCACCATGATCGCGCCCACATATTTGCTGCCGAGGGCATTTGCCACCACGATGGAGGTGGGACCGTCGGCCGCGCCGATGATGCCGATGGAGGCTGCGTCGATCATTTCAAAGCCGAGCAGGCGCGCCATAGACAGGGTGAAGAAGATGCCGAACTGCGCCGCCGCACCAATGAGCAGCATGCTGGGATTGGAGAGCAGCGGGCCAAAGTCGATCATCGCGCCGATGCCGATGAACAGAAGCAGCGGGAAAAGCTCGCTCTTGATGCCGGCGTTGTAGAGGGTCTCGATCACCTCGTTGGCGCCGGAATTGGGCAGGTTAACCAGAATTGCACCGAAGCCCATGGGCAAAAGCAGCGTGGGCTCCATGTCCTTTACAATGGCCAGATAGATCAGGATACCGCCGATGACCCACATCACCGGCATCTGCCAGTTTTCAACCAGCAAGGAAAGATTGGTCAGGATATCCATTGGTGCCTCCTTCGTTTCACGTCCGATCGTAATATCAAATCCGAAAAATTGCTTTGGCGAAGCAATAGCAGCATCCGCCGAAGCTCACCCCTTTATAGAATATCCCAACAAGGAAAAAAAGTCAATTGCAAACGCGGCTAAAATCCGCTAAAATCTGCATCCAGCCAGCTATCCAGAGCCGAGCCGCCGTCAAAGGCAGAAAAGCACGCCTCCAGCTGGGCTGCGGCTGGCTGCACGGAGGCTAAAAGCAGCTGATCCAGTTGATCTATGCCCGCCTGAACATCTTGGCTGGGAGCATCGCAGGCAAGCACGCCGCGCCAGCCTGCCCCCAGACGATTGCCCAGCAGACCGAGCCTGCCGCCGCCCTCCAGCAGCAGGATACGCAGCTTCCAATAGGCGCGCACATCGCGGTAGAAGGCGGCTATGTCCACGCCCTCATAGGGCAGTATCGCTACGCGGCAGGCATCATAGGAGAGCACGATGCTGCGCGGCAGGTCGCGGGTTTCAGCCTCGCTGCGAGCCTTCAGGGCGCGGTCATAGGCGATCTCCAGAGGGATATGGCGGAGCTTGCCCTGCTTATCCAGCGATTTCAGATAGGGATGGCAGAGGCGATCCAGCGTATAATGGCTAAAGAAGCCCGCCGCATAGTCCGCCGCGGAGGGCTGGTTATTGCGCACAGCCTGCCGGAAGCGCTCCATGGCTGCCGCGCCGCTCCTCTTGTGCAGATGGAAGCCTTGGCTGCGGCGGGCGGCGGAGAGATCATTAAAGAGCGGGTCGGGACCGAAGCTGCCCGCACGGAACGCCATGGAGGTGGGATCGATCCTATTCTGCATATCCTTCCCCAGCGCCGCCCACACCCTGTGGGCAAAGAGATAATGCGCCAATTGATCCGGCATGGAAGCCTCCTGAATGATGGTTTTTATGCTTAGAGCAGCGGTGCAAACAGGCGCAGCAGGCTCTGCACGATACGGGTATGGATGGGTCGGCTGGCGCTATAGCTGTGGTCAACCTCGCGGCAGAGGGGGAAGGTCGCCTCGAAATCGCGGCGAACATCCTGAACCGCCTTGCAGCGATAGAGCAGCACGGCATTTTCAAAGTGGAGGTAAAGGCTGCGGTAATCCAGATTGATGGTGCCGACCACGGCGGTGGTATCGTCGGAGAGCATCTGCTTGGCATGGATGAAGCCGGGGGTATATTCGTAGATGCGCACGCCGCTCTGAATGAGCTGGGCATAATAGGAGCGGGTGAGCTGATAGACCATCTTCTTATCCGGTATGCCGGGGGTAATGATGCGCACATCCACGCCGCGCTTGGCTGCGAGGGTAAGCTCCATGGTCATTTCCTCATCCAGAATGAGGTAGGGCGTGGTGATCCAAGCATAGCTGCGGGCGTTTTTCAAAAGGTTGAGGTATACGTTTTCACCCACGCGCTCGTCATCCAGCGGGGAATCGGCATAGGGCAGCACATAGCCGTCGGCGGCGATATTCTTGCCGGCTGGCTGGATATATTTGCCATAGTCCTCATCCATCACCTTCACGGCGTTCCACATCTCAAGGAAGATCAGCGTCAGGCTGCGCACGGCCTCGCCTCGCAGCAGCACGCCGGTATCCTTCCAGTGGCCATAGGGATGCTTGACATTGAAATATTCGTCCGCCAGGTTATAGCCGCCGGTGAAGCCAACCCTGCCGTCAATGACGGTGATCTTGCGATGGTCGCGGTTATTCATGAAGGCATTGGCGATGGGCATGAGGGGATTGAATACCTGACATTGGATGCCCAGCGCCTTCATGCGCTTGACGAACTGGGGATTGATGAAGGCAAAGCTACCCACATCATCATAGAAGAGCCGAACCTCCACGCCTGCCTTGGCGCGCTCGGCAAGGATCGCCTCTATCTCAAGGAAGCAGCTGGAAAGCTCGATGGCGTGGTACTCCATGAATATGAAGCGCTCCGCCCCTTTCAGCTCCGCCTTCAGCGCGGCAAAGGCTGCGTCCGTCTGCGCATGAAACTCCACATCGGTATTCTGGTAAACGGGGAAGCGGCACCAATCCTGAAGGTAGCGTATCTGCGCCTGCGCGCCGGCATCCTCCATCTCCACCGCCTGCATGGCGCGGTCATTTCTCGGCAGTAGGTCGCTCAGGCGACGGTCGGCATTTTCAAACCTGCGGCGCATGGTTTTGGTTGCCCAAGGCTGACCCACCGTGAGAAACAGCCCCAAGCCCAGCACCGGAAAGAAGAGGATCAGCACGATCCACGACATCTTCGATGCCGAGCTGCGGTTCTGGCTGAATATGGCGATCACAGATATGATGGACAGCAGCTCTATGGCGGCGTTGATATAGGGTATGCCCGCAAACATACGCCTGCCTGCGCTGATGAGCCACGCGACCTGCAAAATGAGGGAAATGCCCACAAAGCAGAAACGACCCACGCTATTTCTAACCGACCGCGTATCTCCCGTAACCTTGGACATGCTGCTTAAACCTCCATGCCTCCCTGCCGGGCAAACGCGCCCAGTACCCCGGAGGATATCTTAAGTTTATCATAGCTTTGGCTGGTAAACTTAGTATGAACTGCAAGTCAAAAAAGCATGTATGCCGCAAGCTCCCTTCGGCATGCCCAGCCTAATATGCCCAGCCAGCCAGCCGGACAGGAAAAAAGCGGCTCCCTGCCTTCATTTTTGAAGAAAGCATGGGAGTCGCATCAATGGCTTGGCTGGGTGCTTATTCGGCAAAGAACGCCGCTTCCACCCGCGCGCAGAAATCATGGTAGAGGCGGATATGCTCCTCCTGAACCAGATAGGTTTCGGTTTCGGAGGATTCCACCAGCACATCGCAGTACTGCTTGAGCTTGCCGCCGCCCTTGCCGGTAAGGCCGATGCAGCTAGCGCCCTTCATCTTCGCCGCACGCAGGGCGAGGATCACGTTCTGGGCGTTGCCGGAGGTGGTGATGCCGATGATGACGTCGCCGGGGTTGGCATAGGCCATGACCTGCTGGGCATACATCAGCTCGCCGCCCAGATCATTGACCACTGCGGCGATGACGGCTCCCTGCGCCGTGAGATCGATGGCGGGCAGACCCATTTGCAGGGGCAGGTTATCCATTTCCTGCTTCCAAGCCTCGGGCAGGGGACGCTTCTTCAGAAAGCCCTTTACCAGCTCGCCCACGATATGCGCGCTATCGGAGGCGCTGCCGCCGTTGCCGCAAACCAGAAGCTTGCCGCCCTTTTTGTAGGCGTCGATCATGAGCTCAACCGCACGATCCAGCGCCAGATTATTGATCTTCATAATATTCACCTATCCTTCAGCTTATTCCAGAGGTTGGGCATGGTTTCCTGATGGTCGCCGCAGAAGTGCATGCCCCAGCCGCCGCAGGAAACCGGACGATTGACGATGTTCTTCCTCGGGCGATAATAATACTGCGGATGCTCATAGCCCAGCGGGCGGCGGAAGTCGCCCAGATCGATCAGGTCAAAATTGGCGGTGGTGATATCGAAGGTGGGGTACTTCAGGTTGCGGGCGATGGAGAGCGCCTTCAGGAACACCTCCGGACCGATCACGCCGGAGCCGAAGTTCATGTACACGCCCTTATCCAGATGCGCCACGGAATAGCACATCTTATGGAAATCCACGCCGCTCGCCCTGCCGATTGCCTCGAAGCTACAGGAGGGATGCTGGTGGATGATATCGGTGCCGAGGGCGATATGGTAGGTTGCAGGGATATCCAGCCTGTAGGCGTTCCAGAGCACGCAGTCCTCCCTGTAGGGGAAGCGGTCAGGATGCTCGTCGATGTATTTGCCCAGGCTCTCGCCATAGCCAAGCCCAGCTGCCGCGCCGAGCTGGATTGCTTCGTTCATCCAGCCGCCGGTTTCCTCCCACATGCCGAAGGAGCCGTCCTCGATGGCGGTGGGCACGTGCTCCGATGTGCCGCCCAGACAGGCAAGCTCGAAATCATGGATGGAGCAGGCGCCGTTGCCGGCGATATGGGTGATGAAGCCCGCCTTCATCAGCGCGATCAGATAGCGGGACAGCCCGCACTTGATAACGTGGGCGCCCATGGAGAATATGATCTGCCTGCCGCCGCTGCGTGCCGCAGCGATGCGCTCGCACAGCTCGTCAAACTTCTCATCGCCCCATTCGGGCACAGGTGTAGCTCCCGGCGTTTTCAGGTTGTCGATGCGCACAAGGTTGTGCCGCGTCGCCGCCGAATAGGTGGTTATGCCGGAAAAATCCAGCTGCATGCTCCTGCGATCCATAGCCTTATTCCTCCGATCTGATGATAACGAAATTGACTGTTCCCGGACAGACGCAAGCAGCAAGGGGACGATCCTTGCAGACCGCCCGTCGCTGCTTGCTTGCTGCTGGCAAACTAAAATTACTTGCCTGCCAAGGACTTGCGATACTTTTCGCTCTCCCAGTTGGCGATGAACTTCTTGGCGGCCTCGCCCATGGTGGAGAGGGTGTTGCCGGTCTTGCGGATGGTATCGGCGATGAAGACCACCGCCGTCAGCGTTTCGGCAATGACCTGCGCCTTGCCTGCGGGCATATTGAATACCACGCGACCGGTTTCCGGGTCGGCAAGGCAGCTGTCTGCCTCGGGCGTGCCCTTGCCGAAGCCAAAGGAGCCGATGAGGAACACCATCTGATCGGGATAGAGGGGCGTTTCAAGGAAGAAGCGCTCGTCAAATTCGCCGGAGCGCAGCTTTTCTGCAAGGAAGGGTGCATCGGCAACCAGCATGCCGCCCTCCTCCTTGACGCTCACGGCGGGGAAGGAGGTTCCCGTCAGACCAAAGGCGGCGGCGATGCGGTTGTTCACATCCTCATGGATGCGCAGGCATTCGTCAGGATCATCGCTGTGGGCGATCAGACCGTGGTTCTTCATGAAGATGGCTGCGGGACGCTTGCCGCTCTCGCCTTCCACGCGAGAAAGCTCATCGCGGATGGAGAAGGTGAGGCGTGCGCCGGGATCGGTATATTCCACGGAGCCCCAGCTATAGTCGGCGTCGGCAAGAGCCTTTGCAACGATCTGGTCGCACTCCTTGGCGCAGGCGGCGAGGTTGGCATATACGCTGTGGCTGTGGGCAACATAGGTATCCAGCACGGAATGGAAGCCCGCCTCCACGCTGGGACGCAGCGCCGCCAGACCATCTATGCTCTGGGTAACTTCCTTTGCCTTGCTGCTGCCTGCCTTTTCCACATCCTCAAAATCGGCGGGATTGGAGCCATAATAGAAGCTGCGCAGCGCCTGATAATCCAGCACGGCATAGGCCTTGTCCACCTCGATATCCTTCAGGCAGAAGCCGGAAGCCTTGATCGCCATCATGCCGCCCGCAAGCTTGGCCGAGGTATTGCCGCCGCCGCCCTGCACGTAATCATTGCGGCCGCCAACGGTCTTGGAAACGCGGCTGAAGTTCTCCAGCACGGCGCGGTTTGCTTCAAAGAAATTGCTCATCTGTGTTTTCCCCCGTTTGCATAATTTTCTATTTTCATTATACCAAGCTGCGCTGGCGATTGCAATGGATAATCGGAAATTTGGGTGGCTCGCCAAGCCTGCTGCCCAGCGTCATTTCCTATTTATAAACCATGGATATCTGCATTCATCCGGCAACAACAAAAAAAGCCTGAACGCTTATCACGTTCAGGCAATGG
>CAYWLE010000072.1:0-8640 GCA_964458825.1 uncultured Oscillospiraceae bacterium
GAGATTCTCAAGGGTGTCACACCCTTGAGCGGGTTCTTAGGGCAGAGCCCCTGAGCGTATCCCCTCGTTCTCTGTGGATTCTGTTATTCTCAGGTATCCAGCACGCGGCGGCCCCAGCTGAACACGCGGTTATAATAGCCGGAGGATATATCGCTGATGACCACCTTGCCCGCGCCGGAGGAGGCGTGGATGAACTTGTTGCTGCCGAGGTAGATGCCGGTATGGTCGCAGAGGTCGCCATCGGAGATGGTATTGAAGAACACCAGATCGCCGCGCCGCAGGCTGGACAGGGAGGATATCTTCGTCCGAGCATCGTTGTAGCCCTCGGCATAGGCGGTGCGCTTGAGGGTGACGCCAACCTGCTTGAAGCAGTATTGGGTCAGACCGGAGCAGTCAAAGGTTGCGGTGCCGGTTGCGCCGAACACATAACGCTTGCCAAGCTGCTGCTGTGCCACATAGATCACGTATTCCAGCTTCTGAGCATTGGACATGCCGCTCACATACTGGCTCACGCTGGAGGACAGGCTGGAATCCACATTGCTGGAGTTGGAGCTGGAGCTGCTGGTTTCATCAGCAGCCTTGCTGCCATCGGGCAGGCTGGGTGCGGAGGCGCTGTAGAGCGCCTGAATGGTCTTGCCATCGGCGGAGCCGGTCTCGCTGATGCCCGCTGCCTTCTGGAAGAGGCGAACCGCCGCGGCGGTCTTGCTGCCGTAGTCGCCATCGCAGCTGGAGGAGAGGGAGAGGTAGCCCAGCGCCAGCAGCCTGTTTTGCAGGCGGGACACGTTGCTTCCCTTGCTGCCGGAGGAGAGGGAGGCGCTCAGGATGGGGGAGATGGGGGCGTTGCCGGAATAGAGCACGCGCAGGGTGCCGATATCGGCAATGCCGGTCTGCTCCATGCCGCACGCCTCCTGAAGGCGCTTGAGGGCGCTTACGGTGCTGGAGGAATAGTTTGCAGAGGGTATGCTGTCCAGATAGCCCAGCTTCAGCAGCGCCTTTTCCAGCTCGGTAACGGCTGCGCCGCTGTCCTCGTTCTTAAGCTCGGTATAGCTGTCGGAGCTGAGAGCCTCGCGCTGCATGCAGGCGAGCTTGCCATCGATGCCAACCAGCACCCATTTGGAATCATAGTCATAGAAGCTTACGGTATCGCCCATGGAGAGGGAACCAAGCTTCTTGGAGGTGGACTTGGAAGCATACACGCCTGCGTTGGCAACGATCACCGTGCAGGTGCCATAGGGGCTTTTGCCGTCGATCATATCCTTATCATCGGGGGTGATGGCTTGGCTGGTGGAGAGGGCGGCGCTGTCGCAGTAGCCGTAGCTGCCGTTCAACTCGATATATGCCCAGCCGCCTGCGGACTTCATCAGCTGCACCTGCGCGCCCTTTGCGAGGGAGCCAAGCTTCTTGGAGGAGGTGCTGGCGCTCTGGTATACGCTTACGGAATCGGCGGTGACGGTGGCTTCAATGCCGCTCTCGCCGGAGAAGGGGTCGTTTTCAGCGGCGTTCGTCGCACGCTTGAGACCGCTCAGGGCACAGAAGCCGTACTTGCCGTCCAGACCCACATATGCCCAGTTCTTGTTGTAGGCGTATACGGTGATCTCGTCGCCCAGCGCAAGCGTGCCCAGCTTGTTCGAGGAGGTGCTGGCATTCTGGTAAACAGTTAGCTTCGCCTCGCTCACCCTTGCCTCGATGGTTTCGATTACCACGCTGCCGCCGCCCACGATGGCGCCGTTGCTGCCGGACTCGATCTCCGCGCCGTCAGTGAAGGGATCGTCCTCCGCATCAATGGCGGTGAGATGACCTGCGTTGGCATAGCCGACCTTGCCATTGCGCTCGATCATCGCCCAGCCCTTGCTGGCGGCGAGGATATATACCTCGGTGCCCTTTTTCATCTCCACGCTGCGGCTGGCGGTATCGGCCTCCTCATAAACCAGCGTCTTCTGGTTTGCCCTTGCGAGGGTGGCAAAGTCCTTCACGGCGGTCACGTCCGAGCTAAGGGAGCAATAGAGGGTGGTGTCGTTGTAGCTGATCTTCGCCACGGACTGGTCGTTCACGGCGAGCACGGTAAACACGCTGTAGCGCTTGATGGTGGCGAACTGGTTCGTCAGCGCCACATCGGTGTATACCTTCAGACCGTCCTTGCCAGTCACGGCGGCAGAATAGCTCTCGGCCAGCGCGCCGGCGGCGGGCAGCAGCGTGATCAGCGCCAGCACCAGCGCCAGTATGCGAATGTATTTGCGGCAGCTTCTGTTCATTATGTATTCCTCACAATGCATTGGTTTTGCAATTTGATCCCCCGCCGCCTTGGACGGGAAGCGCTTCTGTGGGTGCGCATAGCTCACCCTATAACATGATTAAATATTCGCCGCATGCAGAAAAAAACCTGCAAAATGAAATGTAAAAGTAGCTAGGCTGAATTATGACTGTAATATGTTTGTAATAAAATGGCAGCTCCTTGGCAGGGCCGCCGCTGCATAAGTATGCAAATTATGGATGGATGCTTGGTTGCGCGATCACTGGTGATCCACCGTGACCACCGCGTTATAGCCCCTGCCGGTGGAGAGCACCAGCTTGGTCACTGCCTCTGCCACCTGCTTGTCGCTCATGGCGTAGCCATAGGGAACCACCACATCGAATATCACGTTGGTATAGCTGGAGCGCTCCACCATGCGGAAGTCGTGCAGGCCGATCTCCGGGCCAAGCTCCGTGCAGATGCGCTGGCGGATCATCTCCCGGGTTTCGGAAACCAGCTCGTCGTCGGTGGATATGGGATCCATATGGATGGTTGCGCTGCAATTGAGCTCCTGCATCAGCCGGCGCTCCAGATCGTCGATCACCTCGTGCAGCTCCAGTATATCGCCGCTTGCCAGAACCTCCGCATGGAAGGAAATGATCAGCCTGCCTGCGCCGTAATCATGCACCAGCAGATCATGCATGCCCACGATGGCTGGATATTCGCCCACGATGGCGCGTATCCGCTCCACCAGCGCGGGGTCAGGGGCATTGCCCAGCAGCGGGCTGATGGCGTCCCGGGCGGCATTATAGCCTGCCCATAGGATGAATAGGGAAACCAGCGCGCCTGCCCAGCCGTCTATGCTCAGTCCGGCAAAGCGGAAGATCAGCGTGGAGATGAGAACCACCGCCGTGGCGCACATATCCGAAAAGCTGTCCATGGAGGTTGCCTTCATGCTCACCGAGCCGATCAGCCTGCCCACCCGGCGGTTGAATACAGCCATATAGAGCTTGACCAGTATCGCGGCAAGCAGTATGCCCGTGGATAGCCAGCTGAAGGATATGGCTTGGGGGTGCAGTATCTTTTCCACCGATCCCTTGCCCAGATCGAAGCCCATCAGCAGTATGGCAAAGGCGACGATCAGCCCCGCGATAGCTTCGAAGCGCCCGTGACCAAAGGGATGATCCTTGTCCGGCTTCTTGCTGGAGAGCTTGAAGCCCAGCAGCGTGATGATGGAGGAGGCTGCATCGGACAGGTTGTTGAATGCATCCGCCGTGATGGCGATGGAGCCGCTGATGATGCCCGCAATGTACTTTGCCAGAAACAGCAGCAGGTTCAGCGCCACGCCCAGCGCTCCGCAGAGCATGCCATATGCCTGCCGCACGGCGGGGCTTTCGATATCCGCGTGGTTCTTGATAAAGAGCTTGGATAATAGCTGGATCATATATGCAACCTCGAATCTTCGTTTTTGCCTATTCTATGCGTCTGGCAGGCATGCAGTTCAGCGCCGGAGCCGCCTTTTTTATAAATCCATTTGCTGGATGACATTTCTCCCATTATAGGCAAAGCAGCCAAGCCTTGCAAGGATGGGCATGTTATCTTTTCCCGCCAAAGCTGTGCCGAGGCAGGTCGGCTGCGCAATGTTACAATGTTATGACAAAAAATTCCCCCTTCAGGTACTTGAAAGCGCTGGGGAAATATGTCATAATAGGAGCAACAAATAATTTGAAATGGAGGAATCAGAAATGGATGTAATGGAAAGACTTAAGAGAGCGGCCATCGTTCCGGTGGTGGTTATCGAGGACGCCAAGGACGCCGTAGCCACCGCCAACGCCATGGTTGCCGGCGGCGTGGACGTAATGGAGATCACCTTCCGCACCGCAGCAGCGCCCGACGCCATCCGCGCCGTTGCGGAGAACTGCCCCGATATGCTGCCCGGCGCAGGCACCGTGATCACCCTTGAGCAGTGCAAGCGGGCGATCGAGTGCGGCGCGAAGTTCATCGTTTCTCCCGGCTTTGACGAGGAAGTGGTGAAGTACTGCGTGGATAACGGCGTTGCCGTATGCCCCGGCTGCGTGACCCCCACCGAGATCATGGCTGCCATGAAGCTTGGCTTGAAGGTTGTTAAGTTCTTCCCGGCAAATGTCTATGGCGGCCTGTCTGCCATGAAGGCGCTGTCCGGCCCCTTCGGCGGCGTGCAGTTCCTGCCCACCGGCGGCGTGAACGCCAAGAACATCAAGGAATATATCGACGCACCCTATGTATTCGCCGTGGGCGGCAGCTGGGTCTGCCCCAAGGCGGATATCTCCGCAGGCAACTTCGAGAAGATCACGGAGCTGTGCAAGGAATCCAAGGCGCAGCTTGGCTAAGCAGATCGCAAAAGCACCCCCCCTCGAATCAAGCAAATTCGAGGGGGGGTGTGTTTGCTTGCCTTTGCCGCTCTATTCCCCGCGCTCCTTCAGAAAGAACTGGATCACGCTGCGGCGGGTCACAATGCCGATGAATATGCCCCGGTCGTCCACGATGGGCACGAAGTTCTGCGCGGCGGTGCGCTCCAGCAGATCCACGATGGCAACGTTGATGTGGCAGGGTGGGTTGCGATCCTCCCGCAGGATGGCGGAGAGGGGAGCCTCGCGCACAGCCTCGGCGTCGGCAAGGCGTATGCCGCCAGCCTCGGGCTTGGTCAGCGCATAGAGGAAATCGCCCTCGCTGACGGTGCTTACATACATGCCGTCCCTGCCAATGACAGGCACGGAGCTGTAGCGGTGGCTGCGCATCTCCTCCAGCGCCTGCGGCAGAGGCATGTCCGCATAGAGGAAGGAAACCTCAGCCTTGGGGCGTAAAAAGAATGCTGCGTTCATGGGTAGTTCTCCAAATAGATGGTTCTCCAAATAGGCGGTTTTTCGAATCGACGCGCTCGGATGCGCGAGCATGCCGATCAGGTGTAGATGAAGGAATACAGCTCCCGCGCGTTGGTCGCCCAGTCGCAGTCGTAGAACATGCTCTCCTCGTTGCGGCTCTCCTGCTTGTAGCTGTCGTTCACCGGCAGGCGGAAGGACTGGATTTCGTCAAAATCCGCGCCCAGCACGCCAACAGCCAGCTTCATGATGGTGTCGGCGTCCATATTGGTGCTTACATATTCCAGCATGCTGATGCCCATGGAGATGATCTCCGTGGCGCTGCGTTCCTTCATTTTGTTCATCAGCGCGGAAAGCACCTTGCGCTGGCGATCCACGCGGCCAAAGTCGCTGTCGATCTTTCGAATGCGGGCGTAGGCGAGGGTCTGCCTGCCGTTGAGGAGCGTGTCTTCGCCGTACTGGGTGAGGTATTCGTTGATCTGGTCGCTCTCGTCAATGCCGGCGCGGGCGGCGATGATGGCCTGCTGCCGTGCATACTTGTTGATCTGGTTCATCTCCTCCTCGGTGATGTCCATGGTCACGCCGCCGAGCGCCTGCGCGATCTTCTGGAAGCCGAAGAAGTTCACCGTGACATAATACTGGATGTTCATGTCGAAGCACTCGTTCACGGTCTTTATGGCGTATTTGGGACCGCCGAAGAAGTTGGCGGCGTTGATGCGGTAGGTGCCGTTGTAATTCTCCAGATCATCATAAACCACGGCGGTATCGCGCATGATGTTGGTCAGCTTCACCTCATGGGTGCTCTTGTTGATGGAGCAGATAATCATCGTGTCGGTGCGGCTGTTTTCATTCAGCGTGCGCTCGTCCGTGCCCAACAGAAGGATGTTCAGCCAAGTATCCGGCAGGCTGGTATTGATGCTTAGGTCGCTTACCTGCACAAGGTCGTTTTCCGGCAGAGTGCTCAGACCATCGTCGTAGCTGTCGTCCTCGCCGAGGCTGTCGATATCCACGCTCGCGCTGTCGGCATTGCCCAGATAGGTGGTCAGGGAGCTGAAGCTCGCATCGGTCTGGGCTGCGGCAGGCTCGGTCGCATCTGCGGCGCTTGTAGCGCTCATGCTGGCGTTCGGCACGGCGGTGGAGGCGACGGGCTGGATAGGCTTGTCATTGCCCTTGCCGCCAAAGGCGACGATCAGCACCACGATGATCGCCAGCAGTATGCCGATGAACACGAACAGCCGGGGGCTGACCCGCTTTTTCCGCCTGCGGGGCGCAGGTCTGCCCTGCGGGGGTCGGCTGCCTGCGGGCCTGCCGCCCTGCGGAGGACGGCTGCCTGCGGGCCTGCCCTGCGGGGAGCGGTTGCCTGCGAACCTGCTCTGGGAGGGACGGCTGCCCTGCGGTGCGCGGCGCACGCCATCCTGACGATATGGATCCCTGCCGTCACGGGGAGAACGATATTCAGACAATGGAAATACTCCCTTTCCGTCTAGTTTGGTCGCTTGGTTTGGTCGTTTGGTTTGGTTGCTTGATATGATATAGACAGATATAAAAGCCTACACTCTATTATATCCTGTTTCATAGCCGCTTTCAACCGCTGAACTGTGGCGGTTCCAGTCGAATTGCGGCAATATTGTGAAGAATTGCTGGCGATGGCTGTATATCGCAGCCATTTCAGGCAAGCAATGCTGGTCTGGCTGGCTGCCTTGTCAGGAGAAGCGCTTTTCCAGCTCCTCGAATTTATCGTGGGTGATAAGCGCGTCCTCGCGGGTGCCGCGCAGGCGCACCACATAGGTCCACCTGCCGTAGGGGGCGATGGAATCGATCTGCTCCAGATTGATGATGTAGCTGCGGTGGGAGCGGAAGAATAGCTCCCGGGGCAGCCGCTCCTCCACCTCGCCCAGCGGGTCGGCGGTCAGCAGCTTCTGTCCGTCCCGCAGCAGTATGGAAGTGGCGCGATCCTCCCGCTGCACCATGAGGATATCCTCTGGATCCACAAGGTTCACGCCGTCCCTGTGGCGTATCATTAGCCTGCGCACAGCCTCGGAGCGTGCCGGAGCGGCGTTTACCACGCTGCGGCGCTCGCCAAGCCGCTCCCGCGCCAGCCGCAGGGTTTGCAACGCACGCTCCACGGAAAAGGGCTTCACCAGATAATCAAAGGCATATAGCTCGAAGGCGCTCCGCATGTATTCCTCATGTGCCGTGGCAAAGATGATGATGGTCTTGGGCGCGCGATCCTGAATTGCCTTGCCACAGTCAATGCCGTTTCGGCCGGGCATCTCCACATCCATCAGTACCACGTCCGGGTGGGTGCGGTCAAAGAGGTCGATCAGCTCGTTTCCATCGGCAGCCTCGCCAAGCAGCTCATAGCCCTCCGCCCGCTCCACCAGCCGACGCATCACCAGCCGCATGCCCGCGTCGTCATCGCCGATCAGTATGCGTGTATTCTCCATATTGAACCTCCTTGGAAGGCTTGCATGAAGCCTCCTGCATGAAAGTCTGCCGCCATATAGCTCCCTTGCAGAGCCATACAGCGGCAGACCGACTGAGTGTGTTTTATCTTCTTCCTCTGGGTCTGAGGGAAACCGGCTTGCCCAGCACCTCGCTCATCACCACGGCGCTGCGTAGCTTTTGCAAATTGGCGCTGCGAAGCTCCCGCAGCTGCGCATGCTCGCGATGGATGCGCTCCTCGTCGGCGGCGACGCGCTGCCTGTGCGCCGCATGCTCCAGCGGCGATTCACCCTCCATGCCCTCTATGCGCTCAATAGGGGCGGGCGCCTGTGGCAAAGCGCTGCCGGAGCCCTCGCTCGGAGCCTTGTCCAAAGCCTTAGCCTTGCTTGAGCCTGCTGGATCAGCAAGGGGCTTGTCTTGCGGCTCGGGCTGGGGCTTGGGCACGGCAAAGAGCTTCTGCCACTCCTCCTTGGTGTAGGGGAGCTTTGCAGCTGGCTTGGCTGGCTGGCTTGGCTTGCGCGGCGGAAGCTCGCCCTCAAGCTCCGTGCTTACGTTTCGCAGCACCTCGGCAAGGCGGTCTGCACCGCCCTGCTGGAGCTTGGCAGCCTCGTCAAAGCCAGCCTGCCGCTGCCTTTCCTGCTGCTTTTTCTTCTTGCTTGCCCTTGAGATGACGCCGATGACGATCAGCAGCACTATGAACAAATCCATGCTTCAGTCGCCTCCTGCCTGCACAGCTGATCCTGCGCTGCACACCTTATTTCTTCTCCTCTGCCTTGGCTGCATCGTCCTTGCCTGCGATGGCGTCGCGCATGCGGGTATCGGAGATCACGTTCTGCATCTGATAGTAGTCCATCACGCCCAGCTTGCCGCCTCTCAGCGCCTCTGCCATCGCCTTGGGAACCTCGGCCTCGGCCTCGACCACCTTGGCGCGCATTTCCTGCACGGATGCGATCATTTCCTGCTCGTGAGCCACTGCCATGGCGCGGCGTTCCTCAGCCTTTGCCTGTGCAATGCGGCGGTCGGCCTCTGCCTGATCCATCTGGAGCTGAGCGCCCACGGTGCGGCCAACCTCCACGTCGGCAATGTCGATGGAGAGTATCTCATAGC
>CAYWLE010000073.1:0-8557 GCA_964458825.1 uncultured Oscillospiraceae bacterium
TACCACACTTTCCCCATCTTACCAACAGTTTCAGGTAAAATACAGCGCCGTTTTTCATCTGTTTTCTGCTGTTTTGCATCCATTTTCAGCCAAGCAGCGGCGCTTTCGAAAACTTTTCGAAAAGCCGGAGTTTTTCCCTTGACAGCATCCCTTTATCGTGCTAAAATTCCAGATAAGATCGAAAGTTATACGGAAGGGATCATTTCCGATGAAAAGCTTCTCCTTTGGCTTCGCATACGCTTATAGCTATTACTTTTACTTTACCGCTGGTAAATAAGGGTAATGGTAATTTGTGATGCGCAAAGCCGCAGGTCTTTCGATACCGGAAAGCCATAGCATTCGTTCCGCCGCACAGTTACCGCGCTGTGCGGCTTTCTTATTTCCCAAAGCAAACCCAGCACGACAACAATGAAAAAGAGGTAAAAAAGCATGATCGCAGTATTGAAGCCGAACGCATCCCCCGAACGCACCGAAATGCTCATCGACTGGCTCAAGCGGCAGGGGCTGGACGTACATGTTTCCCATGGCAGCTACAAAACCGTGCTTGGTCTGGTTGGCAATACCGATCAGGTGGATATGGATATGCTGCGCTCGCTGGACATTGTGGACAGCGTGACCCGCGTATCCGATCCCTTCAAGGCCGTCAACCGCAAGTTCCATCCCGAAAGCACGGTGGTGCATGTCTGCGACGGCGTGGATGTGGGCGGCGGCAGCTTCGGCTTGATCGCCGGGCCCTGCTCGGTGGAGTGCTGCGAGCAGATCACCTTCGTGGCGGAGCGGGTGAAGGCCGCGGGCGCGAACATGCTGCGCGGCGGCTCCTTCAAGCCCCGCACCTCACCCTATGATTTTCAGGGTCTGGGCGCGGACGGCATAAGGCTGCTGCTGGAGGCAAAGAAGGCAACCGGGCTGCCCATCGTGACCGAGATCATGGATATCCGCACCCTGCCGCTGTTTGAGGATGTGGACGTGATTCAGGTTGGCGCACGCAACACCCAGAACTTCGATCTGCTCAAGGAGCTTGGCAAGACCAGAAAGCCCATACTGCTCAAGCGCGGTCTGGCAGGCACCATCAAGGAGCTATTGATGAGCGCGGAATACATCATTGCCAGCGGCAATGAAAACGTGATCCTCTGCGAGCGCGGCATACGCACCTATGAGAGCGCCTATACCCGCAACACGCTGGATCTGTCGGCGGTGCCGGTGCTCAAGGAGCTGACCCACCTACCGGTAGTTGTGGATCCCAGTCATGCCACGGGTAAGGCAACGCTGGTTGGCCCGATGGCGCTGGCTGCCGTGGCTGCCGGTGCAGACGGGCTGATGATCGAGGTACACAACGATCCCATGCACGCGCTGAGCGACGGCGCGCAGTCCCTCACCCCCGACCAGTTTGACGACCTTGCAAGGCGCATCTTCCGCGTGCGGGAGGTGATCGCATGATGCGTGCAGGCGTGATCGGTCTGGGGCTGATCGGCGGCTCCATGGCAAAGGCATACAAGCGCAGCCGGGACTGGGAGGTTTACGGCTCCAACCGCAGCCATTCCATCGTGGAATTTGCCATGATCGCTGAGGCCATCGACGGCGAGCTGACCGAGGATATGCTGCCGACGCTGGATCTATTGTTTCTGGCTGCCTATCCGCAGGGCGTGATCGAGCAATTGAAGGCAGTTGCGCCAAAGCTGAGCAAGAAATGCGTGGTGATCGATCTCTCCGGCGTGAAGGAGCAGGTATGCGCGGCATGCTTCCCCATTGCGGAGGAATATGGCTTCACCTTCGTGGGCGGGCATCCCATGGCTGGCACCCACAACTCTGGCTTCAAATACAGCCGGGAGGACATGTTCGATGGTCAGCCGATGGTGATCGTGCCGCCGAGGTTTGATGATATCGAGCTGCTCGACCACGTGCGGCTGCTGCTCAAGCCCGCCCGCTTCGGCCGCATATCCATCATCACCGCCAAGGATCATGACCGCCGCATCGCCTTCACCAGCCAGCTGGCTCACGTGGTTTCCAATGCCTACATCAAGAGTCCCACCGCCCGCAGCCACGATGGCTTCTCCGCCGGCAGCTATCGCGACCTGACCCGCGTGGCTTGGCTCAACCCGGATATGTGGGCGGAGCTTTTCATCGAAAATAAGGAGCCGCTGCTCTTTGAGATCGATACCATCATCGCCTCCCTCTGCGCATACCGCGAGGCGCTGGCAGGCAGCGATTACGACAAGCTGCGCAGCCTGCTGGACGAGGGCCGCAGGATCAAGGAGGAGGTTGACGGACATTGAATAATAATAATATCTCCAGCGTCATCCATGTATCCGCATCCCGGAGCTATGATGTGCTCATCGGACGCGGTCTGCTGGATCAGCTCGGCATGCTTGCAGGCGATATCGTGGGCGGCAGAAAATGCATGATCGTCACCGATTCCAATGTCGCGCCGCTCTATCTCGGCCGGGCGGCCGCCTCCATGCGGGAGGCTGGCTTCGAGGTTTCCAGCTTTGCCTTTCCGGCGGGCGAGGCAAGCAAGAATGGTCAAACCTACCTTACCCTGCTGAACCTGCTTGCCGAGAAGGGGCTTACCCGTGCAGACCTGCTGCTTGCCTTGGGCGGCGGCGTGGTTGGAGATCTCACCGGCTTTGCCGCAGCAACCTACCTGCGGGGCGTGGCGCTGATCCAGATACCCACCACCCTGCTCGCCTGCGTGGATTCCTCCGTGGGCGGCAAGACGGCCATCGACCTGCCTGCCGGGAAGAACCTTGCCGGGGCGTTTTACCAGCCGAGCCTTGTGCTCTGCGATACCCAGCTGCTGGAGAGCCTGCCGGACGAGGTATTTTCCGAGGGCTGCGCCGAGGTCATCAAGTATGGCATGCTGGGCAGCGCGGAGCTTCTGGAGCGGCTGATGCAGGCGCCCGTGCGCAGCCAGCTGGAATATGTGATCGGCAAATGCGTGGATATGAAGCGGGAGATCGTGGAGAGCGACGAATTTGACACAGGCCGCCGCCAGCTGCTAAACCTCGGCCACACCTTTGCCCACGCCATTGAAAACCTGAGCGGATACTCCATCCCCCATGGCAGCGCCGTGGCGATGGGCATGTGCATCGTGACCCGCGCCGCCGTGAGCCGCGGCATCTGCCCGGAGGAATGCTTGGGCGCGCTCTACATGCTGCTCAAGGCAAGCAGCCTGCCTGCCGCCTGTCCTTTTGAGCCTGCAGAGCTTGCGCAGCACGCCCTGTCCGACAAGAAGCGCTCCGGCGAGAAGATCAACCTCGTGCTGCCCTGCGGCTGGGGCGAGGCGAAGCTGGAGAGCGTGCCGGTGTGCGAGCTGGAGGCTTGGGCGCAGTTAGGAGCGGGTCTATGATCGCCCGCATCACGCCCCGCCCGCTGCGGGGGAGCATCGCAGCCATACCATCCAAGTCCGAGGCGCACAGGCTGCTCATCTGTGCGGCGCTGGCAGACAGACCCACCCTCGTATCTGGCTGCGGTCAGTCGGAGGACATCCATGCCACTGTGCGCTGCCTGAACGCCCTCGGCGCAGATATCCGCGCCACCGACGAAGGCATGCTGGTCGCACCGATACAGCCGGACAGGCTGCCCGCCGCCTGCACCGCCGACTGCGGTGAATCCGGCTCCACGCTGCGCTTTCTTCTGCCGCTGGCGGGAGCGCTGGGCATAGAGGCGAGCTTTGTGATGCACGGCAGGCTGCCCGAGCGACCCATCCACCCGCTGGATCGGGAGTTGGAAAGGGGCGGCTGCACGCTGGATCGGCCCGAGAGGAACGTGCTGCGCATACGCGGCAGGCTGCGTCCGGGAGCCTACGAGCTGCCCGGCGACGTATCCTCCCAGTACATCACCGGCATGCTGCTGGCGCTGAGCCTGCTGGATGGCGAGAGCAGGCTGGATATTACGGGCAGGCTGGAATCAGCAGGCTATATCGAGCTTACCCTGCAAGCCATGGAGGTCTTTGGCATGCAGCCCATAAGGACCGCCGCCGGCTTCCATATCTCCCATCAGGCGAGCCGCTCACCGGGACGGGTGCAGCCGGGCGGTGACTGGTCGAACGCGGCCTTCTGGCTGTGCTGCGACGGCGTGGAGGTCGCGGGGCTTGATCCCGATTCCGCGCAGGGCGACCGCCGCGCCGCGCTGGAGCTTGCCATGATGCGCGAAGCAGACAGCCACGGCGTGGACGTGTCCGCCATACCCGATCTGGCGCCCGCGCTGGCCGCCTTTGCGGCGACCCACGGCACGGGGCTGACCATCACCCATGCCCAGCGGCTGCGGCTGAAGGAATCCGACCGCATCGCCGCCATCATAAGCACGCTGAACGCCCTCGGCGCACAGGCGCAGGAAACGCAGGACGGGCTAATCCTGCCCGCAGGAACCCGTCTTTCGGGCGGCAGGGTGAACTCCATGGGCGACCATCGCATTGCCATGATGGCTGCCATTGCATCCACAGGCTGTCGCGAGGCTGTGGAGATCAGCGGCGCGGAGGCCGTCGCCAAGTCTGATCCATTCTTCTGGCGCTCCTTTGCCAGCCTTGGTGGACAGGTTGAAATCATATCGGAGGTAGAGCCATGAGCAGCACATTTGCAGGAAACCTGCGCATATCGATATTCGGGCAGAGCCATTCCGGCGGCATTGGCTGCGTGATCGATGGTCTGCCTGCGGGTGAGGAGCTTGATCTCGCCGCCCTGCAAGCCTTTCTGGATCGCCGTGCGCCGGGCAGGAACGACTACTCCACCCCCCGCCGCGAAGCCGACGTGCCGGAGATACTGTCTGGTCTGGTTGGCGGCAGAACCTGCGGCGCGCCGCTCTCGGCTGTGATCCGCAACACCAGCCAGCGCTCCTCCGACTATGATGAGCTGCGGGATGTTCCACGACCCGGACATGCCGATTACGCCGCCCATGTGAAGTACGGCGGCTATCAGGACGTGGCTGGCGGCGGACATTTCTCCGGCAGGCTGACCGCGCCGCTGTGCATCGCCGGCGGTATATGCATGCAGCTGCTGGAGCGGCGGGGCATAGTAATCGGCGCGCACCTGCTGCGTGTGGCCGGAGTATCCGACCGAGCCTTCGACCCCGTAGGTCTATCGCGGCAGGAGCTACTCGATCCCGGATGCAAGCCCTTCCCTGTGCTGGAGGATGCCGCCGGAGAAGCCATGCGCCAGAGGATAGCCGCTGCCCGGGAGGCTGGCGATTCCGTGGGCGGAGTGATCGAGTGCGCCGCCATCGGCGTGCCTGCCGGGCTGGGCGACCCCATGTTTGACGGCATGGAGAACCGCATTGCCCGCCTTGCCTTCGCCGTACCCGCCATAAAGGGCGTGGAGTTTGGCGCAGGCTTTGCCGCCGCCGACATGTTCGGCAGTGAAAATAACGATCCCTTCTATATGGCTGGCGAAAGCGTGCGCACCCGCACGAACCATGCAGGCGGCATCCTTGGCGGCATTACCAGCGGCATGCCGCTCATCTTCCGGGCAGCCATCAAGCCCACGCCATCCATCGCACGCCGGCAGGACAGCATATCCCTCTCCAAGCAGGAGGCTGCAAGCCTTGCCGTGCGCGGTCGGCATGATCCCTGCATCGCGCCGCGAGCCGTGCCCTGCATGGAGGCCGTCATGGCGATTGCACTCACCGACGCATTACTGGAAAAGGACAGGTGATATATTTATGGATCTTCAATCTCTCCGCACAAAAATAGATGATATCGATCGCGAGCTGATCCGCCTATTTGAGGATCGCATGGATGTAGCCGCCCAGATTGCCGCATGGAAGCGGGAAAACAACGTGCCCGTGCTGGACGCCTCCCGCGAGCGGGACAAGCTTGCCGAAATTGCCGCCAGTACCCGCGATGATCTGCAAACCTATGCGCAGATGCTCTATTCCAATATCTTTGAGCTTAGCCGCAGCTACCAGAGCGAGCTTGGGCGCGGCAAGACGACGCTGCGCGAGCAGGTGGAGGCCGCCATCGAAAGCACGCCCCGCCTCTTCCCCACCTCCGCCATGATCGCCTGTCAAGGCACTGAGGGAGCCTATTCGCAGATTGCCTGCGAGCGGATGTTCAAAAGCCCGAAGATACTCTACTTCAAGAGCTTCGAATCAGTCTTCTCCGCCATCGAGAGCGGCTTCTGCCGCTACGGCATACTGCCCATTGAAAACAGCACCGCTGGCTCGGTCAATCAGGTATATGATCTGATGCAGAAGCACAACTTCCGCATCGTGCGCTCCGCCCGTCTGAAGGTTGACCACAACCTGCTTGCCTGCCCCGGCGCCCGCAGGGAGGATATACGCGAGGTTTTCTCCCATGAGCAGGCCATCGGCCAATGTGCGCGCTATCTGGAGCAGCTCGGTCCGGATGTAAAGATCACCCGCTGCGAAAATACCGCCATGGCTGCCGAGGCTGTGGCACGCTCCGGTAGAAACGATGTGGCCGCCATCGCCTCCTTCTCCTGCGCCGAGCTGTATGGTCTGAAGTGTCTGGATGCGGATATTCAGGATCGCGGCAACAACTATACCCGCTTCATCTGCATCTCCAAGGATATCGAAATCTATCCCGGCGCAGACCACACCTCCATCATGCTCACCATGCCCCACCGCCCCGGCTCCCTCTGTCGGGCGCTGAGCCGCTTCTATTCGCTGGGCATCAACATCACCAAGCTGGAGAGCCGACCCATACCCGAGCGGGACTTCCAGTTCATGTTCTATTTCGATCTGGAAACCAGCGTCTATTCCGGCGAATTTGGTCGCATGATAGACGACCTCGCCACCATCAGCGAGGAATTCCGCTATCTAGGCAGCTACAGCGAGGTGGTTTGATATGCGTGCGGGTCTGCTTGGGCGCAGGCTGGGTCACAGCTTTTCGCCCCGCATCCATTCCTTCTTTGGCGCCTACAGCTACGGGCTGTTTGAGGTGGAGCCGGAGAAGCTCGCCGCCTTCATGCACAGCGGCAGCTTCGACGCGCTCAACGTGACCATCCCCTACAAGCGGGACGTGATCCCCTACTGCGCAGAGCTAACCGAAGCGGCGCGGGGCATCGGCAGCGTGAACACCATCGTGCGCCGCGCCGACGGCAGTCTGCTGGGCGACAACACCGATGCGGCGGGCTTCACTGCCATGCTGGCTGCTTTGCAACTGGATCCCGCCGGCAAAAAGGCGCTGGTGCTGGGCAACGGCGGCGCATCGCTCACCGTATGCCATGTGCTGCGGCAGGCGGGAGCGCGGGAGGTGGTCGTTATCTCCCGAAGCGGCGAGGATAATTATCAAAACCTTGCCCGCCATGCCGACGCAGCCATCCTCGTAAACGCCACGCCGGTGGGCATGTACCCAAATTGCGGCGTATCTCCGGTGGATCTAACCCTGCTGCCCCAGCTGGAGGGCGTGTTGGATCTGATTTATAATCCCGCCCGCACCCGGCTGATCCTCGATGCGCAGGCGCGGTGCATACCCTGCATCAGCGGGCTTACCATGCTGGTGGAGCAAGCGCGCGCCGCCGCCGAGCGCTTCACCGGCGAAGCCATATCGCCCGATAAAAACGCCGCTGTGCTGCATGCCCTGCGCAGGGAAACCATGAACCTCGTGCTCATCGGCATGCCCGGCTGCGGCAAGAGCAGCATAGGCAGGCTGCTCGCCCAGCAGATGAACCGCCGCCTTGTGGATGCCGACACAGCCATCGAGGAGAGGCTCGGTATGTCCATCCCCGCCTACTTCGCCAGCCACAGCGAGGCGGAGTTCCGTGCGGTGGAGAGCGAGGTGCTCGCTGAGCTGGGCAAGCAGTCCGCTCTGGTGATCGCCACCGGCGGCGGCTGCGTCACCCAGCCAGCCAACCACGATCTGCTGCGCCAGAACGGCAAGATCATTCATATCGAGCGGGATATATCCCTGCTGCCCACCCAAGGACGGCCGCTGTCGCAGGCAGGCTCCCTTGCCGACATGCACCGCATCCGCCTGCCCATGTACCGCGCCTTTGCCGACGCGGCGGTTCAAAACAGCGGCACAATCGAGGAAGCTGCCGCGAGGATCACGGAGGTATTTGATGAGCTCATCTGAAACCCGCAGCCGACTGCGGCTGCTCATTATCAACGGCCCGAACCTGAACCTGCTGGGCGTGCGTGAACCAGCCATCTACGGCAGGCAGGATTATCAGGCGCTGGTGCGGCTCTGCGAGGAAAGCTGCGCCGCCATCTGTGCAGACTGCGAGGTTTTCCAGTCCAACCATGAGGGCGCCATCGTGGATCGCATCCAGCAGGCGCTCAACGACGCCGACGGCATTGTGATCAATCCCGCCGCCTACACCCACACCTCCGTGGCTATACTGGACGCGCTCAAGGCCGTGCAGCTGCCCGCCGTGGAGGTGCATATCTCCGACGTATCCAAGCGCGAGCCCTTCCGGCAGGTTTCCTATGCGGGCATGGCCTGCATAAAGACCTTCATGGGGCTGGGTCTGGACGGCTACCGTCAGGCGATACTCTATTTGAAGGATTATATTGAGAAAAACATATAGATAAAAAACACAACCACCCGTTTGGAGCGTTCACTTAGGGATTATTGAAAACGACGATAATTTTTGAGTGACGT
>CAYWLE010000074.1:0-8416 GCA_964458825.1 uncultured Oscillospiraceae bacterium
AACTCATCCAGCGTGCCCTTCAGATCGCCCATGGTGATGTTTTCGTCGATCACCAGACCCTCCATCTGATGGAAGACCGGGCTGTGGGTGGCGTCCGCCTCGTCGGCGCGATACACGCGGCCGGGGCAGATGATACGGATCGGCGGCTTCTGCGTGGTCATGATGCGAGCCTGCACCGGGGAGGTGTGGGTGCGCAGCACGATATTATCGTCCACATAGAAGGTGTCCTGTGCATCGCGGGCAGGATGGTTCTTGGGTATGTTGAGCAGCTCGAAGTTGTAGTGGTCATACTCCACCTCGGGGCCCTCCACCACCTGATAGCCCATGCCCACGAAGATATCGATCATCTTCTGGAGCGCGATGTTCATCGGGTGCAGGGAGCCTGCGGCTCTCTCCGCGCCGGGCAGGGTCACGTCGATCGCCTCGGCAGCCAGCCGCGCCTCCTTCTCACGGGCGGCAAGCTCGGCGGACTTGGCTTCCAGCGCATCCTCCAGAGCCTTGCGAACATCATTTACCAGCTGACCCATCTTCGGTCTTTCCTCGGCGGGCAGCTGACCCATGCCGCGCAGCAGGCCGGTCAGCTCGCCCTTCTTGCCCAGTATGCCCACGCGGATCTGCTCGAGCGTGGCGGTCGCGGTTGCCTGATCCAGCTCGGCAAGCACGCGCTCCTTAATCTCACGAAGCTTGTTTTTCATATCTGATCCTACTCCTTTTGGTTTTCTCGCCGGTCGGCGCAGCCGCGCCAATCGGGCTTTGATCCGGGATGCGGTATCTATTTTGATCGCGCCACAGCCGCAAAGGCTCGCATGCAAGCCTGCCTGCAAAATAAAAAGCCCCGCCCCCGCTGCTTTTACAGGGGCGAAGCATAGCTCCGCTGTACCACCCGGCTTCATTCCGCATAAAAATAAATATGATGCGAAACCTCTCATCCTGATAACGAGGATGACTCCGTCCGCGCCTACTGCCACTTCAGCACGGAAGCTCAGGAGTGAACTTCGCCAGCCTCCTCCGCGCAGCGCTTTCAGCCATGTCGCCGCTCTCTTTCAGCCATCGGAAGGTTTGGTTACTCTCTCCATCATCGCCTGTACCAATTTCTTCTTTATTATAGCATGAACCTTTCCTGCTTTCAAGCGCGGGCGTTTTTTTAACATTCAAGCAAGCCGAGCAAACCAGCACAAGCCAAGCCTTGCAGGAAAATTTTTGCAGCCGCTTAGCCGCTTGCCCGATTTTTCACGTATAAAGATATGAAAGCTTCAAAAAGGGCTTTGCCATACATCATTTCAAAAAAGAGGTTGCCATTATGACTGAAAACATGCAGAAATTCCTTGAAATCATCTCCTCCAATGAGGAGCTTAAAGAAAGCTTGAAAACGCAAGCAAGGAAACCATCGTTTCCCTCGCCGCAGAGCAGGGCATCACCCTCACCGACGCGGACTTCGAAGCTCCGCAGGGCGAGATCAGCGACGACGAGCTGGATAGCGTGGCTGGCGGTAAGTACTGCTACTGCGCTGCGGGCGGCGGCGGTTCCGGCGAGAGTTCCACCAGCACCAAGACCTGCGCCTGCGTTATCAACGGCGGCGGCCGTACCAAGACCGGTCAAACCCGCTGTGCCTGTGTGATGGCCGGCTACGGTGAAAATGGAAAGCTGGTATGATCGACATGTCATACCCACCTTATAGCATCCTATATTTATAGGAAGAAGGGTAAAAGCATGACCGAGAATATCAAGAAGCTGCCGGAGCTGGCTTCCGGCAATGAAAGGTTCAAGGCTAAACTGACCGAAGCTTCCAAGGACGAACTGATCGCCCTCCAAGCTCGGTTTTTGAAAGTATTTTAACAAATCCCTTGACGTTTTTGCAAAACTCTGAGATAATCTTTACAATATAGAATCTCTATAACAGGCTCTTGAATGTAAGCAGTTTACCCAACCGACCCAATTGAAAAGGAGCGATTTGCCATAAATGATAATGAGAAGAAGCTTCAGCAGCCCATTTCCGACGGTACAGCGCTCAACAACGCACAGAGCGAGCTTTCCGACGACGAGCTTGACTCCGTGGCAGGCGGATATAACTTCAATACCAGTCCGCGAATCAATTTCGATCAACCCCAGTATCAGACGAAGCCATTAGAGCCTACACTGAAGATGAAATAGCGCTGAGCTTATGCTTTTTCACCCTCTCTCAACTGCGCAATAAGGCTGAACCATAATGAAAAGGAGGATATCTGTATGACTGACAACATGAAGAAATTCCTTGAGCTGATCTCCGGCAATGAAGAGCTTACCGCCAAGCTCAACGGTGCAAGCAAGGAAGAAACCATTGCCATCGCCAAGGAGAACGGCATCGAGCTGACCGATGCGGACTTCGAAGCCGCCTCCGGCGAAATTGCTGATGATGATCTGGGCGCTGTTTCCGGCGGCGGCGAGGGTCGTCCCGTCTGCTTCCTCAACGGCAGCTTCACGCGCCGTCCCAGCAAAGACCGCTCCTGAGCGATCCCTGCACGCCTAACGAAAAGGAGCACAAGCATATGACCGACAACATGAAAAAAATTCCTTGAGCTGATCTCCGACAATAAAGAGCTTGCCGCCAAGCTCAACGGCGCAAGCAAGGAAGAAACCATCGCCATCGCCAAGGAGCAGGGCGTCACCCTCTCCGATGCAGACTTTGTGCTTCCCAGCGGCGAGGTCAGCGATGACGAGCTGGACGGCATTTCCGGCGGCATTTCAAATAGGGGTCAGCAGCCCTGCCTCTGCGTGGCTGCCGGCGTTGGCTATACCAAGCAGCGCGGCATAAACCGCTTCTAAGGCGTCGCGGCGGTTCAGGCATCAATGCTTCCATGGGTGAAAAATGCATGAAGCATTTAGGCTTGCCCCTTCCCCCGCCTTGCACATGCACGAGCCTTCCTGTTTGATCTGCGTGGATATATGTAACTCGACCAACCCAAGCGACTCAGCGTGAAAGGAGAACTGAACATGACTGAAAACATCAAGAAGCTGCTGGAGCTGGCTTCCACCAATGAAGATCTCAAGACCAAACTGACCAACGTATCCAAGGACGATTTTATCGCCATCGCCAAGGAGAACGGCATCGAGCTGACCGATGCGGACTTCGAAGCTCCGCAGGGCGAGATCAGCGACGACGAGCTGAACGCCGTGGCTGGCGGCGGCTGCTGGAACGGGAACGGCGACTTCGCGCTTGACCCCTCCATTTTCAAAATCTCCATCCCCGGTCGTTCTGGAATAATCTGATACGACCGGCGCCCTTAGAGAGGATCTGCACCCATGACCGACAACATCAAAAAGCTATTGGAGCTGGCTTCCACCAATGAAGCGCTCATGTAGAAGCTAAACATCGTATCCAAGGACGAGATCATTGCCATCGCCAAGGAGCAGGGCGTCACCCTCTCCGATACAGACCTTGAAGCTGTCTCCGGTGAGATCCCCGAGGAGGAGCTGGATGCCGTGACCGGCGGCTATATCTGCCAGACCGTGTTTAGAGGAAATATGATTACCGCTGAAATGAACAGGCGTCTAAAGGAACAGGCAACCAACGGAACAGGTGAATGAACGAATATGGCTGAAGGCAGCATGCATCCAAGCAAGCCTTCAGCCAACTAAGTTCATCACCCAGATAAGCGCCTCTATTGCGGCCAACCTGTGACGCAGAAATCTGTTTTCCTTTCTGCGCCGTATATCCAAAATGATCCGATCCACACACAGGAGGAAAACAAGGATGTTTTACAAGCTGAACCCGCAGTACATGCTCAGAGGCTGGCAGAAGCTTCCCTATGCAGTGGTCAATAAACACGGCGGCGTGACCTTCGTCTCCGAAAGGGAAATGCGTGCCTTGCAGCTCTGCAATGGTAGGATCGATGTTTCCATGCCCCTGATCCCCCATGAGCTTCGGGAGATGCTTCCCACCATCGAGAAAAACGGCGTGATCTCCCCCTGCGAGCGGGGCGACGGCATTTCTCCTGATCAGGAATATAAGCTCTATCCTGCTCGCTATATCCGCACGGCGCACTGGTCGATCACTGGCAAGTGCAACTACCGCTGCAAGCATTGCTATATGTCCGCCCCGGATGCAAAGCTTGGCGAGCTGGATCACGATACGATCATGTCCATCGTGCAGCAACTGATCGACTGCGGCGTTCAGGAGGTTTCCCTCACTGGCGGCGAGCCTCTGGTTCGCAAGGATTTTTTGGAGATCGTGGACGCCCTGCTGGCCGGCGGCATCTATATCACCACCATCTATTCCAATGGCAGGCTGGTTACGGATAAGCTGCTGGACGAGCTGGATAAGCGCGGCATCCATCCCGAGTTCAACATGAGCTATGATGGCACTGAGGGCTGGCACGACTGGCTGCGCGGCATACCAAATGCCGGCAGGATCGCCGAGGAAGCCTTCCTGCGCTGCAAGGAAAAGGGCTTCCCCACCGGCGCGGAAATGTGCATCCATCTGGGCAACAAGCATCTGCTGCGCGACACCATAAACCGCCTTGCCGAGCTTGGCTGCCGCAGCCTGAAAACCAACCCCATCTCCAACGTGGGCGCTTGGAAGGATGGCGGCTATGGCGAGTCCATCTCCTATGATGAGCTCTTCCAGCTCTACCTCGATTATATCCCCCATTACTTCGAGGATGGCATGCCCCTCTCCCTCCAGCTGGGCGGCTTCTTCTCCGTCACGCCCAATCGCCCGAAGGAATATGATATCCCCGTCCTAAAGGATTGCAAGCATCCCGAATCCACCTGCGTCTGCGGCCATGCCCGCATGGTAATGTATATCTCCGCCGAGGGCAGAGCGCTGCCCTGCATGGCGCTCTCTGGCATGGATATCCAGCAGGAGTTCCCGCTGATCCCCGAGCTTGGTCTGGCAAAGTGCATCACCGATTCCCGCTACATGCGCTTGATTGATACCCGCGCCACCGAGCTTCTCAACCACAACCCGGAATGCAAGCAGTGCGAGCATGCCATGCAGTGCCTTGCCGGCTGCCGTGCCTCCGCGCTGGAAACCAACCCGAACGATATCCTCGCCCCCGATCGTGCAACCTGCGCCATCTTCAAGGGCGGCTGGGTGGAAAAAATCAAGGCTACCATGGAGCAGGTCGATCCCAGCGTGCGCTGCGGCATTCTCGATCGCATGGCTTCCGCTTCCAAGTCCGCCGAGAACGAAGCATAGCTTCAAGCCTAAATGCGCAAGCAAAGGCTCCCCTTCATTTCGAAAGGGAGCCTTTGCTTTGTTATCTAATCCTCAAGCCGTAGCATACTTCGGATAGAAGCTGCTGCGGGCGCTGTTTCCGCGGCTCTCGCTGCGGGAAGCCTTGTTGGCAGGGGCTTCAAAGTTGTAGCAGAAGTAATATGCCGCATCATAGGCGCCGTCGGCAGTATCCGCAACGTTCTTCATGTAGCGATCCACCTTCGGATAGTAGGTTTCCAGCTCGTAGTGCAGGAATTGAAGCTGGGCATAGAGGGTTGCCGGATCGTAGCCCTTCATCTCGCACCAACTCAGCAGCCGCGTCTTTCTGGCGGAAAACCACTGGCAGATGCCGTAGCTGCGTCCGCTGTCGCCATTGGCGTTCACGCGGAAGCCGGATTCCGCCTGAATGTTCGCCAGCAGACCCGCCGCCGCCGCGCTGTTGTAGCCCATCACCTTCACGGCATAGGCATAGCACAGCTCCTCATTGGAATACTTGCCGGAGGCAAACGCCTGCTCCATGGTCATGGGCTTGGCTGGTTCCTTTTCAGGCTCCTTGGCTGGTTCCTTCTTGGCATCCTGCTTGAACTGCTCCTTCACAGCCTCCTCAAAGGCTTCGTCGTCGCTCAAGCCGCTGATGCTCAGGTGCTTGGCTGCCATATAGCCAACCTTGCCGCCCTTTTCCACCATCGCCCAGCCATCCTTCGTGGCAAGCACGTAAACCTCCGTGCCCTTCTCCACCTTCACCCGGCGGCTATCCTTGTCCGCCTTGGCAAATACATAGCTGTCGCAAGTCGCCTCCGCCTGCTCGGCAATGCTATCCACCCGGGCAAGATCGCTCACCGCAGCATAGCCCGTATTGCCGTTCAGGCTGATCCTCGCCACGCCGCCCGAATAGGCGCTCACAGTAACGATGGTCCTCTTCTCAAGCGTTGCCCAGTAATCCTTCAGCTCCATATCTCGGTAAACCTTCATGCTGCCGCTCTTTACATAGGCAGAAAAGCTGCTCTCGGCATAGGCGGGCAGGCACGCAGCCAGCAGGACGATCAGAAGAATGGCGGACAATATGCGCTTATGTAGGTTCATTCGAATATTACACTCCGTATTTCAATTTTAGTAGATTTCTGTCATATCTCTGTAATATTTATAGCATATATCCGCCCGCTTGTCAAGCTTTTTTCAAATTTATGCAGAAAAAGCCGCCATCCTTGCATAGATAGCGGCATTATCGGCTCTAATTTGTTTCAATTCTGTGTCAAACCATTGGTTTTATACCAGTCCAACCTCTCATCAGATCACCCGCACGACCGGCGCATGCTTTTCGCCGGTGAGCCAATCCATATCGTCGGTCAGCCAATCCATTATTTCCAGCTGCCGCGTTTCCCAAGCCACGGTAGCGGCGTGCTCCTCGGCGGTCGGCTCGTGGTCGAACGCCTTCACCAGCTCGCAGTAGCCAAAAATGCATCCGTCGCCGTGCCAGATGGTGAAGTTGCTCTCGGCATGATCCACGATCTTGCCGCCTCTCGCAGCAACCAAGCCATCGTGGCGGCGCTTGTATTCCTCCGCGCAGTCGGGCTTGAGCCTCGTGGCAAATACCCGGTGGCGGATCAGGCTCTTGTCCTCTCGAACCACGCCGATATCATGGTACATCATCGGCATTTCGCCGGGCTTGCATAGCAGCTTTGCACCCTCGGGCAGCCTGCCAAGCACGCTGTCAAAGCAAGCCATGCTCTCGCTCTCGCACTCGCCATAGCCAAAGAGGTATTCCTCCATCTGCCACAGGGAGAAATTCTTCACCCTGTAAGCCTCGCAGGCGGCGGCAAAATCCTTCTCCAGCGCCTTCACAGCAGCCATCGCCGCGCTTCGATCCCCATCCATGCGAATGATAAACGTTGCTCTTCTCATGGCTGCTCACTCCTTTACTTCATAATCGCAGGCCACGGAGGACACGCGCACCTCGTGCATCCGCGTCTTCACCGGCAGGTGAACCGGGTGATCGGGATAGGCTTCGAAGGACGCCCGATCCTTAAACAGTGTGATCAGCGCCAGATCATAGCTGCGCTCGCTGCCGAGGATGTCCGCGCCAGCCTCCAGATCGATCATGCCCTCGATCCTGCCCTTCATGCCGTAGAAATTCTCTACCAGCTGGGGAATCTCCTTCTTGTACTCCTCCTTGAGCTTGAACATTACGATGTGACGAATCATGTTGCATCAGCCTCCTGTGTATCAATTGTCGTTTGGTTTTACCATGGTTTATTTGGAGAGGATCGCGTCGATATCCACCATTCTCGGTATAATATCTCCCTGCGACACCTCCAGCACACACATGCTGCCGTTCTTGAGCGCGCCGGGATTCACCAGCAGCGCATTGCCCACATAGCCTGCAAAGGCATGGTGGGTATGCCCGAAGAGGGTGCAGTCCGCTCGCTTCTCCTCGGCATAGTAGGATAGCCTGTCGTAGCCATATTTCACGCCGTACTTATCCCCGTGCAGCAGCAAAAACCGCTTGCCCTCCACCGTGACCCATGCCTCGCGAGGCTCCTTGGAGTAATAATCGCAGTTGCCAGCCACACAGGTAATGGGTATCTCCAGCCTGCGCCGAAGGGAAGCCACATCGCTGAGCACGTCGCCCAGATGAAATATCATGTCGTAGCCGCCCCATTGGCATAGCCTGCAAAACTGCTCCAGATGATAGCTGCCGCCGTGGGAATCGGAAATCACCGCAATGCGCTTCATTCCTCTGCCTCCAGCTTCTCTATCAGCGCCGCAATGGCGCGCGCACGGTGGGATATGCCGTTCTTTGCCTCGGCAGAAGCCAAGCCAAAGCTCATGTTCAGGTCGCTGGAATAGAACAGCGGATCATAGCCAAAGCCACCCTCGCCCGCATATTCCCGCAGTATCCGTCCCTCGCAGCTGCCGTGGGCAAGCAGAGGCGCGTGACCCGGTCTGCACAGCGCCACAGCCGCAGCATAGCGGGCCGTGCGATTCTCATCCGCCACATTCTCCAGCTCCTTCAGCAGCAGCTGGTTATTGGCCTCGTCATCGCCATGCACGCCGCAGTAGCGGGCGGAATGCACGCCCGGCCGTCCGCCCAGCGCATCCACGCACAGCCCGGAATCATCCGCCAGCGTGGCGCAGCCGGTCAGCTTCATCAGCGCCTCCGCCTTGATCAGCGCGTTCTCCTCAAAGGTCTCGCCGTTCTCCTCCACATCCACGCTTATGCCC